>WTHD01000419.1 GCA_011523265.1 Candidatus Binatota bacterium | reverse complement strand
ACCTATGGCAGTGTCCTGTGGAGAACGGCTTTAAGGTAACAGCGCAGCTTCCAAAAGGATATAAAATTGTAGTTTCTGTCTTGAGAGGGGATAGCAAAATATCCGTGGGCAATCAGAATAATAATAAGAATAATCAAGCCACGGCTCTTCCTAAGCCCTCCAAATTCGTCCACCGTGAGGCTCTATTTTCTCATCAAGGGTTTCATTGGCGTATCCAGAAGTCTGGACGGTCTTAGAGCTCTCACTCTTCATCTCCCCCCCAGCATGAGCGCTGAATTCTTCAGTCTTCCCCGCCTCACCCCCCCAGCCTGGGAGGATATATTCGGTAACGCCAATCCCGTTGAAGTCGAAATCGGCCCTGGGAAAGGCGCTTTTCTCCTGGCGGCGGCTCAAAGCACGCCGGAGCATAACTTCTTTGGGGTCGAGTTCTCCAGACGGCGGGTGTATCGGATCAAAGAGTTGATCGAGCGTGAACAGCCGGGTAATGTGCTCGCCCTTGCCGCCGATATCAGCTGTGTGCTCGACAGCCTGATTCGGCCCGAGTCCGTGACCGTCTTTCATCTTTACTTCCCGGACCCGTGGTGGAAGCGGCGGCATCACCGCCGACGTCTGTTTCGGGGCGACTTCTGCGTCACGCTCACCCGTGCGCTCGTTCCCGGCGGAAAGATATTGATTGCCACCGATGTCCATACGTATTTTGTCGAAATAGTCAGGCAGCTGGAAGCCGTCGCTGAGCTGACGCAATTCCCCTGGCAACGGGACCAACGGAATCGAAACGGCAAGTTGATTCTGACCGACTTTGAGCGTCAGTTTATGGACGCGGGCAAGCCCATCTACTACGCCGGCTTCTGCAGGAAAGCATAGGGCTATCCGACCCGAGACGGCCTGTTATATGCAGAGGTTGCCTGAAGATGACGAGGTGAGGAAGAACCCACCCCGCCGCTCCGCGGCACCCCTCCGAGGAGGGGATATCTGCTCCCGTCCCTGCATGAGGTTGGTTGATTAGGCTGCCAGCTTTTTTACGTGGGCGACAATATGTTGAGCGCTGATGCCAAAGGCGTCCAGCAATTCTGCTGATGCGCCGGAGCGAGGGATGCCATTCACAGCGAGTTTGTGGACCTTGACCCCGTGAGCCGCAACCGCGTTCAGCACGGCGTCGCCCAAACCACCGTCATAATAGTGGTCTTCAACCACGAGCAAGGTGTTGTTGGTTTGTCCGGCCGCGGCCAGTAGGCCCTGGGCATCAATCGGTTTTACCGAATAGGCGTCAATCAGGCGGATAAACATTCCCTCGCTTTTCAGCATCTCGCTGGCCGCAAGCGCCTCGTGCAGCGTCACTCCGGCGGCAACGACCGTCAGCGCATCGTTATCGCTGGACCGCAGCAGTTTGCTGCCACCGACGGGAAACTCCTCGGTATTGGAATAGAGCACCGGCGTTGCCGGACGGGTCGTGCGCAGATAGGTCGTGCCGGGCAGGTCGGGCATGGCGCTGACCAGATGTTCGGTTGCCACCGCATCGCTGGGATAGAGGACGACCGAGTTGGGAATGGCCCGCATCATGGCCAAATCTTCCAACCCCATTTGAGACGGGCCGTCTTCCCCAATCGAGACCCCGCAATGCGAGCCTACGTATTTGATACGCACACCGGAAATCGCCGCCATACGAATATGGTCAAACGCGCGCGTGAGAAAGGCCGCAAACGTCGAGGCAAACGGAATCTTGCCGCACGCCGCCAGCCCAACTGCGGCTCCGACCATGTTTTGCTCAGCAATATAACTCTCGAAATATCGCTCCGGATGAGCCTTGAGGAAGGTTTCGGCAAAGGTCGAATTCTTGGTATCACCGTCAAGGGCGACCACCCGGGGGTCCACTGCTCCGAGTTTGGCCAGGGCGGTTCCGTAGGCCACGCGGGTCGCGATCTTCTCCCCTAAATCATAGGCTGGGGCGGGGACGCTTCCGATGGCGCCGGCCGGGGAAAACCCATTGGTTTGCGGCCGTGTCACATCAGGCACCTCTGCGCTCCGGTCGAGTGTCAACTCACCCAGCGCTTTGTCCAGATCGTCCCCCTTGAGCGGCTTTCCATGCCAGCCGGGTTTATCCTCAAGAAAAGAGACGCCTTTGCCCTTAAAGGTCTTGGCAACCAGCATGGTTGGCCGGTCTTTGGTGGCGTGGGCCTGGTCGAGCGCGGCCATGACCTCTTCGATATTATGGCCGTCAACCACCAGTGCGTTCCAACCGAATGCGGCAAAACGGCGCTGATAGGTCTCCACGTCAAAGTTGTACATGGTCCGTTCGCTCTGACCCATGCCGTTGACATCGACGATGCCGATGAGGTTGTCGAGTTGATAGTGCGACGCCATGGCCGCCGCTTCCCAGACGCCGCCTTCCACAACCTCTCCGTCGCCCAGCAGAACATAGACGCGGTAGTCGAGCTTATCCAGGCGTTTCCCATTCAGCGCCATACCGACCCCAACGGAGAGTCCCTGCCCGAGTGAGCCGGTTGCGGCACCCACCCAGGGGATACGCGGTGTGGGATGGCCTTCCAGATCACTGGAGAACTTGCGGAGCGAGGGCAACTGCTCCAGCGGTAGGGCTCCGGCTTCCGCCAGGGCCGCATAGAGGACAGGAGCGGCGTGGCCTTTTGACAACACAAACCGGTCATTGCCCGTATGGGCCGGATTGGCAGGGTCGAAGCGCATGTCGGCAAAAAACACGGCCGCCATGATATCCGCAGCGGACATGCACGACGTCGGATGGCCCGACCCTGCTGCGGCTGTGGTACGCAGTGAATGGATACGCAATGTATCCGCGGTCGCCTGTAAAGCGTTGAGATCAACCTTCACGATTCGTCCCTCCCCCTAAAGGTAAAAAAGGGACACGGTCTACCGTGCCCCTTTCCACTTATCATCCCCTGGCATGCGCCCTTCTTATCCGTGGCTACCCACACACCCCACCGGCAAGCGGTGGGAAAATACTCAGTTCCAGCCCGTTTTCAAGGACCGTCCCCACTTCGACATAGGTATCGCCCACAACAAGCATACCTGCCTGTTCGCGTGGAATGTTCAGCATATCAACCGCGTCCTGAACCGTTGCCCCAGCGGGCAGGGAGAGTAAGACTCCATCCGGACTCCCCTGCGGGGTGTATTTTTTCAGCGCCGCAAAAAGCTTGACGGTTATGGTGACGGAATCGGCCATAGTGCTGAGACTGACCCCATCGGGCTAGGCGGCGTTGACCGGTCGCAGACCACAGAACTCTTCGTAATCGATCAGCTCTGTGATTTTCGGGTTTTCGCTGCACACCAGACAGTTCGGATCTTTGCGCAGTTTCAACACCCGGATTTCCGAGCTGAGCGTGTCAAAATGCATCATCCGTCCGACAAGCGGATTACCAGCGCCGAGAATGATCTTGATCACTTCGAGCGCCTGCACGCAGCCGACGAGTCCGGGCAGTACGCCGAGTACGCCTGCTTCGGCACAGCTCGGGGCCATCCCCGGAGGTGGTGGCTCGGGAAACAAGCAGCGATAGCACGGGCCTTCGGTCGGATCGACAACCGTGACCTGGCCTTCAAACTGGAAGATCGAGCCATCGACGAGGGTCTTCTTGGCCATGATGCACGCATCGTTAATGAGATAGCGGGTCGGGAAGTTGTCACAGCCGTTCACCACGATGTCGAAGCCGTCAATAATACGCATGACGTTTTCGGAAGAGAGGCGCTCTTTGAATTGGACGATGTTCACATCGGGGTTGAGCGCGTTCAGGGTCAGTTGCGCCGACTCCACCTTGGGCATACCCACCCGGTCGTTGGTATGAAGGATCTGGCGTTGAAGGTTGCTCATATCAACGGTGTCATGGTCGGCAATCCCTATCGTGCCGACTCCGGCCGCGGCCAGATATAAGGCCACCGGCGAGCCGAGGCCGCCTGCCCCAACGCATAACACTTTAGCATCGAGCAGTTTGGCCTGGCCCGCTTCCCCGACTTCCGGCAGGGTAAAATGCCGTGCATAGCGCGTGATCTGCTCTGGGGTGAACTGTCGGTCCGCTACCCATTTATAGCCGGCGTTTTTCCAGGCGGTATAGCCACCGGACATGGAAGTCACATTCTTATAGCCCATTTCCTTGAGCGTCCGAGCGGCGATGAGCGAGCGGACGCCACCGGCGCAATACGCCACGATGGGTGTGCTCTTATCCGGTACGGCCTCTTCGATGCGCATTTCGAGAAAGCCGCGCGGCAGCGGGACCGATCCTTCCAGATGGCCCTCACGGTACTCCTCGCGTTCCCGCACATCGAGCAAGGTCGGCCGGGCACCGTTTCCCATTTGGGCCTGCACCTCGTCAATCGTGACTTCCGGTACGCTGTCTCGGGCCTCGGCCATGAGTTCCTGGTAGGTCTTTGCCATAGTCTGCCTCCGCGAGAGAGCCTCAGGCCCCAGGAGCGCCAATCTCCCTGGCCACTCGCTGCTCTGCTTCCTGATAGCTCTCCAACATTTCAGTCATAATGGAATCCCGTCCACCCGTCGCCAGGGTGCGGGAGCGATTCATAAGGACTTCTTTGGATTCGATAAAATCCTGGCGGTCATAGCCCCAGATACGCGGATGCACATAGGTATCCATCCGGATCGCGTCACACGGACAGGCTTCGACGCACATCCCGCAGTAAATGCAGCGCAGGGTATCGATTTCATAGCGTAACGGGAATTTTTCCACATTGGGGTCGGGATGTTCCCCGGCCTCGATGTGAATGCAGTTGGCCGGACAGGCCGTTGCGCACAGAAAGCACGAGGTACAGCGGACCGAGCCGTCTTCTTTGAGCGTCAAACGGTGACTTCCCCGGTAGACGTCGGGGTAATGCTTGCGCTCTTCCGGATATTGGACCGTATACGCGGCGCGCGTCCCTTTGGCAAAACCGAGCGCGTGCAGCATATGCAGGGTCAGATTCCGCCAGAAGTGGGACATAGTGACAACAAGACCGCGAGCGATTTCCGGGACATACAGCCGCTCCCACCACGTCATCTCTTCTTTACGTTTCATGGGCTCCTATCTACCTCCGTATAATAGCGGGCTCGCCGCTATCTACCGTGTTTCACTATTATGAGGGGGCCGGTGTTTGTCAAGGCAGTATTTTTTAGTGGAGACGATCTTTTCCCCCACCCCCACCCTCTGGCCAGCGGCCCTCTGACAACTTGAAGTCAAGAATATCCCGTAGGCAGGTCGCCCGCTCGTCGAGCGTGGCGGCATCCAGCAGGCTTTGCTTCTCGATAGGCAGGAGGTCGAGTTGAAAGGCAAAGAAATTAATGAAGAGCTCATCAGTGATACCGGAATCCGCCAAGAATTTCTGCACAATCTCATCCTTCTGCAAATAGGACGCTAACAGGCGGCCGATGGCCTCACGTTGCGCAGGCTCAAGCGTCTGGTTTCTCTGCGGGAGCCATTCTACCCGGGCTCGACGATAGCTCTTATCGTGAAATTCTTCCTGAATACGATACTCCCGTAACCCTTGTAGGAGAATATTGAACCGTCCGTCCGGGAGCGGCACGGTCTTTACCATCTTCCCCACACAGCCTATGGGGAACACCTGGGGATTGCCTTCATACTGCTCTTGCCAGTCACCCCGGAGCAGGGCCATGCCGATAAGTGGCGGCTCTGCCTCCATGACATCCCGCACCATGGCGCGGTAGCGCGGCTCAAAGATGTGCAACGGGAGCTGGACACGCGGGAGCAGGACCACGTTCGGCAAAGGAAAAACCGGAATAATGTCAGGCAGTTCAGACACAGCAGGCTCGCTTTCCTCACTGGGGATACGCAATATCCGAGTTGGCAGGATTTCCCCACTCCAGGCCCATACCGGACAGGCTACGCCATGTTGAGTTCCTTCAACAGCTGTTCCACGCACGGACGCTGGGATAGGCGCTTAATCCAAGCCGAAACATGTCTGAGCCGAGACGGGAGTTCAACCCCGAGCTGCGACAGAATCAACAGCCGTGGGGTGAACGCGAGGTCGGCTAATGAAAATTCGTCAACCAGATATTCTCTGCCGTTCAAATGCCGGTCAAGAAATTCGAGCACACGAATGAGGTCTCCCTGGTAGTGCTGCACGCGCTCATGGTCGATTTGATCTTCGGGTTTCCGCAGTTCGGCATACAGCAGCCCACACTGCGCCGTAAAGGACGTGTCAGCAAAGTCTTCAAACATCCGCACCCGGGCCCGGTCCCCGGAAGGCTCGGGGCGCAGCGGGGGATGTGGATATTCATCATCAAGATATTCGTTAATAAACGTCGAGTCGTAAATGACTTCTTCGTCATCGATCAGGACCGGCACCTTCCCGTATGGATTCAACCGGAGAAATTCGGGACTGCGCTGTTCATTCTTGGTCAGATCAACAAAGACCTTATCGTACGATAACTCTTTTTCAGCCAGTACGAGGCGGACTTTCTGGCAGTAGGGGCTGAGGGGGAAGTCGTACAATTTCATAGTTTTATTCTCCTATCTCACGCCAGGGTAGTGTAGTGAAAAATGCAGAAGCCCGCAAACCAAAAATGCCACTTCTGCCGTCTCTCCCCCAGGCAGGTCTCAACTTCTGCTCAGTAACGGTATAGCATGCCCTTCATGAGCCACGTCCCTCCCTCCCTCTCTGCGCAATTGGCGGGCATGCCGGTCGGCGACACGCTGCCGGTCCGGATTATGGCCGTTCTGAACGTCAGCCCTGAGTCCTTTTACCCAGGCTCCGTCCAGACCAATCGTGAGCAGATAGCGGAAACGGCGCATGCACTGGCAGGTGAGGGAGCTGATATCATTGATATTGGGGCGATGTCCACTGCCCCATACTTGAAAACCGATATTCCCGTTGCAGAAGAAACCGAACGTTTAGCCCAGGCGGTTGAAGCCGCTGCTGCGACCGTTTCGATTCCGATCTCTGCCGATACCAAGCGAGCCCAGCCGGCTCAGGCCGCCCTGTGGGCGGGCGCTCGGATTATCAACGATGTCAGTGGCTTGAAGAACGATCCAGCTATGGCTCCACTGATTGCCCATTCTGGAGCCAGCGCGATTCTGATGGCCAGTGAACAGCGTCCCCAAAGTGGGCCGCCCCTGGAGCGTATCCGGAATGCCCTGCGGGACAGTCTGGCGCGCGCGAAGCAGGCCGGCATTCCAGGGCAGCAGATCGTGCTCGACCCCGGAATCGGATTTTTTCGTAAGCCTGGGATCGCCTGGGATGAGTGGGATTGCCTGGTGCTGCGGACACTGGCAGACCTCCGGTCGTTAGGATTTCCCCTCCTCGTCGGGGCCTCGCGCAAGTCCTTTATTGGGAAAATTCTGGATCAGCCCAAGGTCCAGGATCGTCTCATTGGCTCGCTGACCTGTGCCGCCATTGCGGTGGTCAACGGAGCCCACATCATCCGCACCCATGATGTCAAAGAGACCGTTGAAGCGGTCCGTATGGCCGAGCGGCTGCGTCGGCCATTAGGGGGGTAGCGACCGGCCCACAGCTATCTGCTGAAGCGCCGGTACCGTTTCAACCAGAAACGTAGGAGGGCAGGTCTCAAAACCCGCGTGTCCAAATCCCCACGTCACCCCACAGGTGGCAATACCCGCGGCCCGGCCCGTACGCATGTCAATCTCAGAGTCGCCGATCAGTAGCGTCTCAGTCAGAGCGTGGCCAACCGCTTGCTGCAACACGAAAACCCCTTGCGGGTCGGGTTTTCGCTTCGGGAGGGTATCGCCCCCAATGACAGCACGAAAATAATCCAGAAGACCCAGACCCGACAGGATCGCTCGGGTTGGCTGCTCCGGTTTATTCGTCAACACAGACAGGCTCAGCCCCTGGGCACGGGCAGTCGTAAGGAGCGTTTCCATACCTGGATAGGGTCTGGTCTGATCGAGCAGATGGGCATCGTAATAGTCCATGAAGAGCGCGAAGCCGTCCGCCACCAGATCAGCCCGCTCTTGGCCCAGCGCCCGTTCGATCAGCACCCGCGCGCCAAGCCCGATAAAGCTTTCAACTTGGGCAACGGACAGCGGCGGAAGGCCCAGCTCCCGCAACATATGGTTGGTTGCCGCGGCCAGGTCGGCTTTGGTATCAACCAGGGTTCCATCCAGATCGAAAATGAGATGCGCGAAGCGGGGCATGGAAAGCAAAAGGGCCTGGAGAGTTCCAGGCCCTTCGGTATTTCTTCAGTTGGGGAAGAGCGACTTAGACGGCAAACGACGAGCCGCAGCCGCAGGTCCGGGTCGCATTCGGGTTGACGAACTTGAAGCCCGCCCCATGCAACCCGTTGACATAATCGAGCATGGTTCCATGCACATATTGGTGGCTGATGGGGTCAACGAACAGTTTGACGCCACCCTGTTCGACCACAATATCATCCTCCCGCGCAGCAGTATCAAGACCAAGGCTATACTGGAAGCCGGAACAGCCCCCACCGACCACCGAGACCCGCAACCCGCCCTCCTGCATGCCTTCCTTGAGCATGGTTTCTTTCACTTTTTCTACGGCCAAATCAGACAACGACAGGGCCGGCCCATCAGCTGTGGGAGCCGCCTCCTGCGACGTGTCGTTGGATTGGAGTTGTGTCTCTTGATCCAGATTGTCCATACCAGCCTCCTCAAAGGAGATAGATAAGGTCTCTCTTGCCCCGCGTCAATCCCTGTGCCCGTTTTGACCCGGATGCGTGTATGCTACCACAAAGCCGTGTCACTCGAAAACGCAATCCGGACCGAGGCGGCCAGACTCGGCTTTACCCTGTGTGGCTTTACACGCCTGTCGGTGCTGCCACGCGCGTCATTTTTCAGCGACTGGCTGGCCCAGGGCTTTGCCGGCGAGATGCAGTATTTAGCCAGGGAACCCCAACGACGCATTGACCCGCATATTCCGTTTCCGCAAGCCCGCAGCGTCATCTGCCTGGGCTTCCCTTACTCTCCGCCCGTGCTGCCCGAGGTGCATTGGCAACACGAACTGCGGGGTCGCATGGCCGCCTATGCGGCTGGCGCGGATTATCACGATGTCATCACAAAAAAGCTGAAACAGTTTGTTGCCTTTCTGAAAGACCGACAGCCAGGGATATGGGCCCGGCCTTATGTGGACACCGGCCCCTTGCTGGAACGCGACTGGGCGTATCGTAGCGGCCTGGGCTGGTTCGGCAAAAACACCATGCTGCTGCATAAGGCCATGGGCTCGTGGTTTTTTCTGGCCGAGATTCTCGTCAGCCTCGACCTTGAGGGCGAAGGCAGGCCGAGCGACCATTGCGGCAGCTGTACGCGCTGCCTCGATGATTGTCCGACCGACGCCCTGGCGACGGGCTATGTCCTCAAGTCGCCCCTGTGTATTTCCTATTTAACGATCGAGCATCGCGGTCCGATTCCGCACGCGCTGCGCCCCAAGCTCGGCAACTGGATTTTCGGCTGCGACATCTGCCAGGAAGTCTGCCCGTGGAATACCAAGTTCGGTCAGCCCCGCCACGACCTGATGGACGAGCTGTTTCCGTCCCTGCCCGAGCTGTTACAACTGGACGATGACGGCTTTCGAGCCCGTTTCCGGCGCTCCGCGGTATGGCGCACCAAGCGCCGCGGCCTGCTGCGCAATGTCGCCGTTGCCTTGGGCAATAGCGACAATCAGGAGGCGGTCGGCCCGCTGCGAGCAGCTCTGCATGACCCCGAACCCCTGATCCGAGGCCACACGGCCTGGGCGCTGGGCCGCCTGGCGCACACGGCCAGTCTCAAGACCGCCCTGGACCGAGAACAAGACGCCGATGTCCGCCAGGAACTGCTCGTGGCCCTTGGTGAGCAGCCGGCGCCTGAGCCATGAGGTTCAGAGACCGGCTACAGGGGAGCGCGCCTACAGGAAGTCGAGAATAGTCCAACTTCCATCAACGTTCTTGGCAGCAAAGGCGCCGATTTCGATAATATCGTCGATCTTGTCAAGAACCTTTTGGAAATCCTTACGAGTATCAAAGCACGCATCGACACTCTTACCACCCACGAGAGGCACATCCACCTCGGCCTCGATACACCCCTCTCCATCGGCTTCAACAGAAAAAGTAAAGTCAATATCACCAACGGGAAGGTCTATAGAGCCACTGCACTTCGCCCCCGGCTTCACCGTTAAGTCAATAACGCACCCCCCAAGATCAACAAGAGGGAAGCGATCAATGGTCCAACTCCCGTCCTCATTCCTGATGACAGAAACCCCGATCTTACCGAAAACGTTCGGCAGGCGGGCCGAATAGCAATAATTGAATGCAGGAAGGCCGCTGATGCCTATGCACCCCCGGCCCTCAGCCTCAGCCTCAACAGCAAAAGTAAAACCGGTGCTGATCTCACCCAGGCGGGAGGTATCAAGCTCAAGAAAGATGGAGCCACGGCACGTCTCTCCCGGCTTCATCGTGAGCGTCTCTCTACACGCCGGTTCCCGTGAGACCGCTTCCAGATGCTGAGTCGCCTGATTCCACTGAAAGGTCGTGGTCTCACCCGGCGTGGGGAAATCCGGGACACTGACCTGGATGCTTACTCCTGTCAGGAACTCCGTCCCGAGGGTGGTTACCTCAAACGTGCTTCGAGCAAACGCCTCACCATCATCGTAAGCGACGGCCGTGTGGGTCCCATCACCGAGTGTTCCCCAGTTCGTATAGCTGAAAAATCCATTATTCCCATTATTACTACAGACCCCGCTGGTATCTGCACGGGGTAACCCATACGTCGCGGGAATAGGAGCTCCATCATTGAGTCTGATGGTGATGTCCCCGGCCTCACACTTCCAGCCCGAGATAACCCCGACGCCCGATACGGTGGTCCCGTCGCCGGGAATCTCAAGGACACCGGTGGGTTGGGCGTGCGCCAGAGACGGAACCAGGACCGTGAGCCCAAGGCAAAGGCGAAGCAGGAAAGACGTTAGCATCTTCTCATAGCTCGGTCGGGAAGCTGTTAATCGTCCAACTGCCATCGGCATTCTTGGTAGCATCAACGTCGTCGGAAACTCCAAAAGGGCTGAGGATATCCTCAAGTTCCTGGCCGGTATTAAAGCAAGGAATTTCTGGTATAATCACTGGAAACTCAGGAGGAACCTCAACCTCCACACAACCCTGACCGTCGGCATTCACAGCAAAACTAAAGTCTATTTCATACCCAAAGACAACCAGAGAGCCACTACACATCTCTCCCGGATGTAGGGTCAATCCTTCCACACACTCAAAGGGCCCACTCCCCATGAAATCCACGATCTCAAAATGTTGGGTGCCCTGATTCCACTCCAGCACCATGCTATCACCAAGCATGGGAAAATCCTCGACTGTCACCTGCTTGCTCGCCCCTGTGAGGAATCCCGTCCCTGGGGTCGTCACCGTGAACGTGCTCTCGGCAAACGGCACCCCATTATCGTAGGCGACCGCGGTGTGCTCCCCATCACCCAGGTTGCCCCAGTTCCAGATGGCCACAAAGCCGACATCTGCGCTGTCACAGGCACCTGCGTTGAGGACATCGGTGCGCTCAGTGCCGTACAGCAAGGGGATATGTTTTCCGTCGTCGTTGAAGACGATAGTCAGGTCTCCCTCGGCCTCACACTTCCAGCCCGAGATGACGCTGACGCCGGAGAGTTTGGCTCCGTTGCCGGGAATCTCTAACGTAGCGGCGTGGGCCAGGGAAGGAAGCAGGACCACAAAACCGAAAAGTCGCAGGAAAAAAGACATGAGAACCTCCTTATGAACCGGGCGGCAGGCTATCGATAGTCCAGCTCCCATCGGCATGTCTGGTCGCTGTAATTCCAGCCGTGGCGAGAGTCGGCGGGAGACTTTCGGGGTCGGGGTAACACCCATCAAGACGGTCAAGGCCAGTTGCTATACACGCATCTCCGGCTTCGTTCACGGAAACGATAAAGTCGATAGCGAGCAGGGAGCCGCTGCACATTTCTCCCGGATGTAGAGTCAATCCCTCCACACACTCTCCAAGATCGATAGGCCCGCTCCCCATAAAGTCCACGATCTCGAAATGCTGGGTGCCCTGATTCCACTCCAGCACCGTGGTATCGCCGGGATTGGGAAAATCATCGACTGTAACCTGCTTGCTCGCTCCTGTCAGAAAACCCGTCCCTGGGGTTGTCACCGTGAACGTACTCCGGGCAAACTCCTCGCCATCATCGTAGGCCACCGCGGTGTGTTCCCCATCACCCAGGTTGCCCCAGTTCCAGATGGCCACAAAGCCGACATCCACATCGCTACAGGCCCCGGCATCGCGGACATCGGTGCGCTCAGTGCCGTACAGCAAGGGGATATGGTTCCCGTCATCGTTGAAGACAATAGTCAGGTCCCCTTCGGCCTCACACTTCCAGCCGGAGATGACGCTGACGCCGGATAGTTTGGCTCCGTTGCCGGGAATCCCTAACGTAGCGGCGTGGACCAGGGAAGGAAGCAGTACCACAAAACCGAAAAATCGCAGGAAAAAGAACATCAGCATCTCCTCATAGAAACGTGAGAATCGTACGGATGTATTGTATCTCCTCGACGGGAGGGACACAAATTTAGACGTTCTCTTGGCTTTACGCGGTCAGAAACGCGATGCTGGTCCAGCAGATGGCCGCCAGAGCGGCGGCAACCGAGGCTTGCGGGATTTGCGTCTTGACGTGGTCCATCAGGTCGCAGCCGGTACACATGGCGCTCAGAACCGTCGTATCCGAGATCGGCGAGCACTGGTCGCCATAGACGCTACCGTCCATTACCGCGGCAAAGCACAGCGTCATGAACAACTCGGGGTGGGCGAGGTCGTGCGCCCCGGCAATAGCCCAGGCGAGCGGCATGGCCAGCGGAAACGCCACCGCATAGGTGCCCCAGCTCGTCCCGGTGGAAAAGGCAATAATCATGGTCAGGAGCTGGAGCAGGACCGGCAGGAGAAAGTAGGGAATACTCTCGCCCAGTTGGTCAACCAGAAAGACCGCGCCCCCGGTCTGGGTGTTGACGCCGCCGATCGTGATGGCCAGCAGCAGGATCACCGAGCCGAGCACCACGCCCCGGATGCCATCGTGAAACCCGGCCATGAGTTCCTTGAGCGCCATACCCTTGGCCAGCGCCATACCCACCGCCAGGAGGAGAGACGCGCCAAACGCCCAGTGCACATTGGGCGAGTCCGTGACAACAAAGGTGCCGATGGCAATACCGATCAGCGCGCCTAGCGGCAGGAAGAACTCCAACACATGCGGCGTATAGCCCGCGGGCACGTTGCTGGCTTGCAGTTCCTTGGCACTCAGCGGTTCGGCCCCGTCCGCGTCGAGCTGACCGGTGGTGCGGGAGCGGTCCATGGCCGCAGCCAGTCGCTTGCCCAGGAAAAGGGGCTTTTCAATGCCGAGCAAAAATGTGCCAAGGACGGCGAAAATGGCGTAGAAACAAAACGGGACGCTCTGAAAGAAAAAGCTGATGCGGTCCGCCTCGGTCGCCAGAAAACCGACCCCGGAGACAAAGATGAACGCCTGCACATAGCCCGGCCAGGCGTTGAACGCGAGCTGTGAGGCAATGGGCGAGGCGGTCGAATCGACAATATAGGCCAGCTCTTCGTGACTCACATTTTCCTTGTCGGCAATCGGCTTGACCGTGGTGCCGACCAGCACCGTACTCATGCTGCCGCCCTGAAAAAAGATAACGCCCAGCATCCAGGCCACCAGCTTGGCGGTCTTTGGGCCACGCACGAAACGCACGGTCATGAACTCGGCGAAAGCCTGGGCCGCCCCTGTCCGCGACCAGATTCCCATGAGCCCCCCGAGTAGCCACAAATACAGCAGCAGGATGCCGGCCGCATTGGTCGTGGCCAGAGCAGGAATCAGCACCTGGCCCGTCAGGTCGTACTGACCCAGAATCAACGCGCCGGAGACGATGCCGCCCAGCAGCGCGGGGACGGGCTCTCTCGTAACCCAACACAGGAGCACCGCGACAACCGCCGGCAGCAATGACCAATAACCCCAGTGATACTGGGCGGCAAGCCGGTAGTAGACCTGCGTGTCTTGTCCGTCGCGCGTAACGGTTGCCACAGCAAATTCCTCCGTTACTGCTGGCGCGACGTTCGAGCCCGTGACCCGGTCCGGGTTGAGTTCTGCACGCTCAATGGGAACCGCCTCGAAATACACGGGCTCGCTCCGGGCGATGTAGTACAAACGCCCGTCACTGTCCGTGTGGACGTCCAACACGGCCTGGCTCACCGTCCAGGTCGGCGGCACGACCGCGCCGACGATCCAGGAGAGAATCAGGGCACCGGAAAAAATGAAAAAATTAAGCAGGTGAGCAGGCATCTGTTTTCTCCAATGGGACTGTCGCTCGGAGTAGCGCTAGTTCAGCGAAAGAGCCAAACGTTACTCTACCTTCAATTTATCCCCACCGGCCTCACCGCCGCCGCTGGCAACCTGCTCGCGCATTTTGGAACCTTGCTCATAGAAGCGCGTGGCCCGGATGCCGCTGAAGGGTTCGCCTTCGCCGGGCAGGCAGTCCGACTCAGCCGGGTTACGAATCGTGACAGTGACGTGTGTTGGCCCATGTGACCGGCCTTTCTTTGCGTTTACTCAGCCGCTTCCGGGAATAGCCAGGGGGACGAGCTTCGAGCGGCGTATGATGCGGTCGCGCGTGAGCAACGGAATGTTATGCACGATGCTGGTGGCGGCAATGAGTTGGTCTGCTGGATCACTCTCAAAATCGAGACGAGTGGAGGCGCGTGCAACAGCGAGATCAAGCGGCCATATCTGTATGCGGTTCAGGACCCGGCTTACGTCACGGTCGTCAAGGTCCATGTCTATCCGACCGAGGTCAACCAGCTTGGCCAATTCCCATAGGACAATAGCCGCCACTGACCATCTGTTCTGGGCCAAGAGCGCCCGCTCAGCCGGTCGGAGTTCCCCGTTGAGCGCGAAGACCAGCATGTGTGTGTCAAGATTGAGCATCGGCATTCCAGTGGACACCGGTTGTCAAAATGCCGCCTTGAATTTTGATCTTGTGTTGCAGGCTGCCGATCAGGTCGGCGCACTGCTGGTCGTAGGGAACAACGCGTGCGACCGGCTTGCCGTGCTTGGTCACGATTAAGCCCTCGGCGTCAAGTCGGTCCAATAATGCCAAGCACTGTTCCTTGAACTTTGCAGCGCCAATCGTTTTCATATCGTTTCTCCGTTTGAAATGGACGTATTATATGGCCAGTCATAAAATTTGTCCAATAAGGAGTATGATTCTACTGAGATGAATACGGGCGAGGGCGGTCAGCCAACCTTCAATTTATCCCCGCCAGCCTCACCGCCGCCACTGGAGACTTGCTCTCGCATTTTGGAGCCTTGCTCATAGAAGCGCGTGGCCCGGATGCCGCTGAAGGGTTCGCCTTCGCCGG
>WTHD01000363.1 GCA_011523265.1 Candidatus Binatota bacterium | reverse complement strand
TCAGCCGACTCATAATTCATGAATGCGCCCAGTTTCTCTTCGCCCGTCATGATACAAAAATCGTTCGGCAGCCAGCAGCAGTCCGCACAGAGATTGTGTGGATATTCTGGGCCGCCGCGCTTCGTCGCATACCACAGGGCCGAGATACAATCATGGCAACAACATTCGTGTCGGAAAAGCTCTTTGTTTGCGGGGAAGTCGATACGAACGGAACCGCATTTGCACTGAATAGTCGCCATGGTTTTTCTCGTGGGTTAGCCTTTCGAATCTGGCAAACCGACACCTAACTACAATTTTACTGTGAGTCAATGTTTCTACGTCCGTAAACATTGTGGAAAGTCAGGCCAGACTCGACGTATCCCCCCAAGCCATAGGGAAAGATCATACAGCGACCTCTTCCCGCAGCATTTTTTCCGGCTCTGCGGAAGGAGTCCCATGAGTCGAGTCCGACCCCATATGTCAGCGTGTCGCGCCCTCGTCCCCAGCGGGCAACAGGCTTCGGCCCGCTTACCCAGAGACGTTTTGATTGAGATGGTCGCGGAGTGTGTCGCCGGTGTATTCGCGCCGGTGCCGCCCGCGCTTCTGCAAGATGGGTACGACCTCGTCAACGAATTCTTTGAAGTTGTTCGGCATGACTGTCGGTGTGATGTTAAAGCCGTCGCCGCCGGTTTCATCGAGTATGGCTTCCATCTGGTCGGCGACCTGTTCAGGCGTCCCAACAAGCTGCGGGCAGCCAATCGTTGCGCCGTAGATTTTCCCGACTTCGCGCATGGTCAGTTTGTCTTTGCCCAAGTCGCCGGCCTTATACATCTTGGTAAAAATATCCAATAAGCCCTGGATGCCTTCGACCTCGATGTCTTCAATCGGCTCATCAAGGTCGTACTGCGACAAATCGTGGTTGGAATGCCCGGAAAGGAGCGCGAGGCCGCCTTCATACGGGACCAATTCATTAAACTCTCGCTGCCTGCGCTTCGCCTCTGCTTCGGTCCCACCCAGGATAGTCTGAATGCCCCAGATATATTTGAGGCTGGATGGCTCTCTTCCGTTTTTCTTTAATCTTCCCCGCATATCGTTGGCAAAAGACTTCAATGCCCGCGTGGTGAGCTGCACACCAAATGCCGCCTCCGCATGCTTGGCGCAAAAGTCACGCCCCGCATCCGACGCGCCCGCCTGAAAAAGTACGGGGTAGCCCTGCGGCGAGGGTTCAACCGCCGAAATACCGGGGCATGAAAACCATTTGCCTTTGTGATTGATCGGGTGGACCTTGTTGGCATCAACAAACACCCCCGTCTTCTTGTCCGCTACGACCGAGTCTGGCTCCCAGCTGTTCCACAGTTTGTGGCAGACCTCCATGTATTCGTCTGCACGCTTATAGCGCTCGGTGTGCGGGACCATTTTTTCCAGTCCAAGGTTCACGGCCTCGGCCACGTGGGCAGAGGTGACGATATTCCAGCCAATCCGCCCTTTGGTCAGATGATCAAGCGTGCTCAATTTGCGCACGGCCATATACGGCTGGTAGTAGGTCAGGGAAAGGGTCACCGCGTAACCGAGCCTCTCGGTCACCGCAGCCAGCATCGGAATGACCAAGGTCAGATCGTGCATGGGAAACTGGATGGCATGGGTGAGCGCTTCGTCCATCCGATTCCGGTAATTCCCGAATGCCGCTAAGGTATCGGCAAAAAAGATTGCATCGAACTTGCCGCGTTCCAGCGTCCGCGCCACGTCCTGCCAGATTTCAGGTTTGGCAAACGAGGCGGCGACCTGGCTGTCGGGATGCAGCCAGGAGCCCACGGAATGATTCATCGGACCAAACATCACAAAACCATTCAGATGCATCAATTTTTTCACGTTTGGGCTCCTATCCTGTCATTGACGACGCTTCGGCCAGCAGCCGTTCGGCATTTTTCAACGCCGGTTCCGCGTTGGCCTGCCAGCGATCAAGGGCCGTCTTCATGCGCGGTTCACTCAGGTGATTTTCCATGCCGCGGGTGAGATTCAGGCGCGAGCTTGCCTGCCACGCCGTTATGTCCGGCTCGGTCGCATGCAGCGCGGAAGTATTGAGCATACCGTGCACAAACCGGACCCAATCGAGCGGGACGTCGACTTGGGCGACGGGTGGGCAGAGCCGGTTCTTCTCGGCATCGTCGCGGCCGGTGGACTCGATAAACCCGAGCATGGCCGCGTAATACGTCTGGACCGCGCCAATGAGTGATTGAATCACGATGCGGCCCGGCTCGAAAATCGGCCGGACGGGTCGCTTGTGGTAGCCACAGACCGTGCAATCGACATACACGTGGCCGCGCTCAGTCGGAATCTCCCCTTTCTCCAGGATGATGCGGTCGGCGCCCAGACTTTGCACGCGACCCAGGCGTACCACGTTTTCGATCTGCATCAACGCTTCGCGTTCGGCGGCGTTCAGGATGGCGCCCCGAAACATGGTCGGCATGATCTGCGGGTCGAAACGTTGCAGTTGGCCGCACGCTTCGAGCCGGGGCCAAAGCGCATCTGCCGTCTCGGCCTGGGCGAGGGCCTCGACGCCAAGCGATAATCCGTTGACGGTCTCGGTGACCAGATCGAGCGGCTGGAGCGTCAGGCGGTCCAGCAACCAGGCTTCGCGGGGTCTAATCCACCTGATCCTGTCGGGCTCTTCACCGTTGTCGAGCAGCCAGTTGCAGGCATCCATAGCGGTCTTGCCTGCTCCAATGATGGTGTAGCCGGTCGGACGCTCAGCCAGATTGGTCAGCTCACCGAGGGGAATGAAGGTGACATCCGGGTCAACCGTGAACGACGGCGTATGCGTTGCCGGGACCGTCACGTCGAGATAGGTCGTATCCACAATCCTGCGGCGCACGCGCACCGTCGTGCCGGCGCTGGTCACGCGTGAGATGAACGCGTGCGCGTTTGCCCAGTCCCCAACGTAGTCACACATGCCGAAGAAGCGCACCTGTCCCGACGGCAGCAGCACCTCGTCGAGCACCCGCTGGTAATAGGCACAGATCTCCACGGCCGTCGAGCGCTCATAGAATCCTGCGTTCGGACCGGTTTGGTCGATCGAATCCGTGCCCAGCATCCGCGAGTTAACCCCGTAGCAGGCCGAGGCGTGGTGAATGCGCACGAACGGGTAGGCATCGTTCCAATGGCCGCCCGGACAGTGGCGCCGCTCGACCATCACGACATCCGCATCACATTCAGCGATGAGCGCGTCGGCAAACGCCATCCCGGAAGCCCCGGCTCCGACGATAAGATAGTCCGTCTC
>WTHD01000308.1 GCA_011523265.1 Candidatus Binatota bacterium | reverse complement strand
CGGCAAATCGTACTCAAGCATTACTCTTCTTCCTGGTCACGGGCCTGCTCCGGACAAGTCCAGATTCGCTGCTCATGCTAGCCTCTCTGTACTACTTTACAAACTTCACCATCTCATGGCTGTGTCCCGTATGGATGACGGCGCTGTGGATGGGGTTTGCCTCAACCCTCAATCACTCTATGCGCTGGCTGCGCAGACGCTATCGCCTGGCCTGTCTCTTTGGCGCTGCCGGCGGACCGCTGAGCTATTATGCCGGCGTGGGCCTGGGTGCGCTCACCTTTGTCCCTTCTACGGGGACCACACTGATGGCCCTTGCTGTGGTGTGGAGCCTCGTCGTTCCAGGCCTCCTGCGGCTGGCCCATGCCATGTCATCCCAGGTCAACCCAGAAGAGTCGTGATTGCCTCTCGGCGGTAATCAAAGATGCGCTCCAGCATACGAGCGACACAGAGTTTCTGGGCCAGCGTGCCAAGAATGCCGTACGGGATTTCGTAATCCACTACATCCCGCATCAGGGTTCCATCGACACTGGCTGAGAACTCATGCAGATGCACCCAGTGCTTATAGGGCCCGGAGAGTTGACTATCGACAAAACGGTACGGGGGTGCATAGTCCTCTATTCGTGTGGTCCACTGTATAGGAAACCCGATCAGTCTGAGATGATATTCAATACGCGCACCGACCTGCATGGTCACAGGCAACGGGGTCAGAATACGAAAATGCAAAAACGGCGGGGTAATGCGCTCCAGGTTTCCCGCGTCAGCGAAAAATGAGAAAACGGGCTCAAGCGGTTGCGGAATGCGCTGCACGCGTTCAAGTCGGTACCGAGCTGTCATCGTTGTGCCCAGCGTAGCGGATAAAGAGAGTCCGACAGGTAGATAGCGTGAAACGGTTGTTGGTCCATAGCGAAACAGGACAGCAAATGACCACCTAGAAAGCCCCCGTATGCTCCGCCGCCTCCTGCCCATCCTCGGTCGCTGTCTCCGCCTTCAGTGTCCACGCTGCGGACAGGGCCGCCTGTATGCACGCGTCTTTACGCTCTTTGAGCACTGTCCGGTATGCGCCCTGTCCTTTGAACCGGAGCAGGGCTATTACGTTGGCGCGATTTATCTCAATTACGCCGCAACGGTGTTGATTGCCACGCCCGGCTTTTTGATTCTGGACTCTTGGACGGATTGGTCGTTGACGTACCAGATGCTGGTCTGGAGCGCCTTCGCGATCAGCTTTCCCATCCTGTGCTTCCGTCACTCAAAAAGCCTGTGGCTGAGCCTGGACTATTTCTTCACCCAATCTCCCAGGGACGGAGAGCGGCCAAACGTGACTAAGAGTTAGAGACCGACCGCTTTCTCGTTCAACAGGAAATATCAAACGGAGAGGGTTGAGGGCTGGCTACCTTTTGACTCGGACGGCCTGTACGTCCTGCCGGGCGGACTCTTGCGCATGCCTGACCGTTTTTTGAACGAGACTCCATGCTTCTGGTAGAAACCCCAGAGCGTGCTGATAGCGACCTGCATCCCGCGCTCCTGAGCGAGACGAACCCGCAACTCCTCCAGTGTCAGGTTCCCTTTGTCTGCGATGAGGCTCAGTAGATACTCCGCATGTACGTCGAGCTTCGACCCTACGGGATGGCCCTGCTTGTGTGCGGTCCGCTCCCCCGTCTCACGCCACCGGCGCACCCACCGTACGGCCGTCGCCGTGCCAATCCCGAAATGCACGGCCGCGCTACGCGCCGATTGGCCCGCCGCCACCGCGTCAAGCACCCGCTCCCGCAAATCCAACGAGTACGCTCTGCTCATATAGCCCCTCCTCTACTTGATCTGGAGGCAAGCATCGCTCCTTTATGTTCCCTGTCAGCGAATTGGAATGTGATAGCCTTCCCAGGTGACCCATACAGGCCGTTTGCATTCATAGCTCCAATATATGCGTTCTGTCTGCATGTCAATAATATTCGGCGGCGGAGATACCAGCGGTGCAGTCTTTTTACCGAGGGTCTGGCCCTACTGGAGAGGGCGGCCCGAACAGGGATCGGAGAGTGGATGGAAGAGACTTAAAATCTTCCAATATCAGATACGAGGCCGGTAGCAGCACCAGGATGATGACGGTGGCAAACAAAATACCGAAGCCGAGAGAAATGGCCATGGGCACCAGGAAGCGGGCCTGGACCGAGGTCTCAAAAATCATCGGAGTCAACCCGAAAAACGTGGTCAGCGAGGTCAGCAAAATAGGCCGGAACCGACGAGCCCCAGCCTGGCTGATGGCTTCGCTGGCTGAGAGCTGCTGTGTCGTGCGCAGGGCGTTGGCCGTGACCACCAGAACCAGAGAGTCGTTAATCACCACCCCGGACAGGGCAACAATCCCGAACAGGCTGATGACGCTCAGGTCGTGGCCGAGTAGAATAAGGCCCAGCAGTGCACCGATGATGCCGAACGGAATGCTCAGCATAACGATCACCGGCTGAACATAGCTACGGAACGGAACGGCCAGCAGGCCGTAGATACCGAGCAGCGCAAACACAAAACCGATACCCAGGGCCTCAAGCGACTCTTGTCGGGACAGTTCCTCGCCTTCCAGCGCATAGCTCAAGCCGGGGTATTTTTGCATGAGTACCGGTAATTCCCGGCTAAGCACCTCGGCCATGATAGTACTCGTATTCGCCGTGCTTTTGTCCACACCCGCGGTCACGGCAATAATCCGCCGGCCTTCCCGTCGGCGGATTTCAGTATAGGCGCGCCCACGCTCAACATCCGCGGCCTGAAAGAGTGGAATCTCGCCGCCGGCATCCGTACGCAGCATCAGCTGCTCAACCGTATGGGCCGTGCGTCGCTCGTTTTCAGGCAGCCGCACCATGACCCGGACTTCGTTACGCCCACGCTGCTGCCGCAACGCTTCGGCTCCGTAGAACGCGCTCCGAACCTGTCGGGCCAAGTCGGTAGCGTTGATGCCCAGACTGCGCGCTTCGGGTTTGAGGGTCAGGCTTAACTGCGGCTTCCCACGAGCAAAACCGTCGTCAATATCACGCACCCCGGCATACCCGGCCAGGGTCTGGGCCAACTCCGTTGCCGCCGCCTCCAGCGTGGGCCGGTCGCGGTGCGTCAACTGAATGTCGATATCCGCCCCCTCGCTCACATTCGTTTCGGCCTCAAAGGTCAGGGTTTCGATGCCGGCAATATGCCTGCTCGCCGCCCGCCAAGCGTCCACAAATTCCAGGCTACCAATCTCGCGCTGATCCGACGATACGAGCGAGACCTGCACGCCCACCAAGTGACTTCCCCCTACGCCCTCGGCACGCGGAGGCCCGAACGACGGCAGGGACGCACCGATCAGAGCATACGTACCCTCGAGGATGTCCGCTCCTCCGTGTTCCTCAACGGTGGTCGCGGCAGCGGTGAGCAGTTGATGCTGAACACGCCGGGCGGTCTCCATCGGCACCCCAAACGGCAGCGTCGCCTGAGCAGCGACGACATCGGTATCAATACGCGGAATAAAGCTGAACGGAACGTGGCCCCCACCGATCGCACCGCCCGCTAGAATCAGCAGTGCGATACCAGTGGCGAGCGTCGTGTACCGGTTGGCCAGGGCGAGGCGTAAGAACGGCTGATAGCCCTGCTTCATGCAGCGCTGTAAGAGGTCGTTAAAAATGCGGCGTGGCTTCCCGAGTACAGCCCACACCCGATTCTCTTGTGTCTGGTGCGACAGATGGGCGGGCAGAATGAAGAGCGATTCAATGAGCGAGACCACAAATACGGCCACCACAACCGCCGGAATCTGGCCAAAGAATCTGCCGAATGTCCCCGGTACAAAGGCCAGCGGCAAAAACGCCACGATATTGGTCAACACGGCAAACAGCACCGGCCCGGCAATGTCTCTGGCCCCTTCGATCGCGGCTGGCAAAAAAGGCATCCCTCGCTCACGCCGTTCATACACGTTTTCCCCGACGACCACCGCGTCATCGACCACAATGCCCAGGGTAATAATAAAGGCAAAGAGCGAGATCATGTTAATCGAGGCACCGGTCAGCGGCAGAAAAAGAAACGAACCTAAAATGGAGATGGGAATGCCCAAGGTCACCCAAAAGGCCAGCTTCGGGTCGAGGAAGATTCCCAATAGCAACAAGACCAGGACCAAGCCCAGAAAGGCGTTTTTCACCAACAGATTGACCCGATCACGGTAGACTTCGGACCGGTCGTTCCAGACGGTCAATCCAATTCCGGGCGGCAGATCAGTCTCGATTTCGGCCACATAGGCCCGGACGATGTCGGAGACCGACTGCGGGCTTTCATTGCCGACGCGGAAAACCTGGAGCCGGACCGCGCGTTGCCCGTTGAAAGCCGCCTCCACGTCGGTCTCCTCAAAGCCGTCATGAATATGGGCAATATCGCCCACCAGAATCTGCGAGCCGTCCGGTGCCGCCGCGACCGGGATATTGGCGTACTCGCGGGCAAAGTCACGGCGTTCCTGGGTGCGCAGCAGCACTTCACCGCCTGGGGCTTTCACCCCACCGGCCGGGAGTTCAATCGCCGCTTCCCGTACCTCACGGGCAATGCGATCGAGGGTCAGATTATAGGCCCGCAGGTTGCGCTGCGGGACCTCCAGACTGATCTCCAGCGGTCTGGCGGCCGCCAACTCAATCAGGGTCACGCCGGACCGTTGCAACAATTCGTCTCGAATACGCTCGGCCAAATCGCGCAGGGTCTGCTCATCCTGCGAGCCATGCACCAGCAGAGTCAACACCAGGTTGCGCAGCTTGGACAGGCTGACGATCGGCCGTTCCGCTTCCTCGGGAAAGGACAGAATGCTATCCACCGCGTTTTTGACGTCCTGGAGCGCCTTGCCCGTATCCGCGCCAGTCAGCAGTTCAATAGTCACCTTGGCGCGGCTTTCGGTCGCCGTAGCTCGCACCTCCTTGACTCCGTCCAGCCCCCGCACCTCGTCTTCGATGGACAGAATAACACCCTGCTCGACTTCCGCGGGGCTGGCTCCACGATGCAGCACGGAGACGGTAATGGTATCGGCGGTGAACTCGGGGAAAATTTCCTGTTTGACCCGCGTGCTGAGAAGGAGGCCACCCACGAGAAACAGCAGCATCATCAGATTGGCGGCCACATGGTTACGCGCCATCCAGGCGATTGGGCCGCCGACATGCGGCGCGGTGTCAACAGTGTCGGCCACGGAATGCTTATTCCTCGTCCTTACGCTCGGTCGTCGGGACCGGCTCAGCAGACGCAGCCTGCAACCGCATCCCCGGCAGCGCGGCTGGCAGTGAGCTGATGACGACGTGGTCGCCGTCCTCCAGACCGGCGCGAATCAGCACCGAGTCCCGCCGCCTGAGCGCCACCTCTACCTGCCGAATTTCCAATTCTCCCTGCGCGTTATACACCCACACGCGCTCTTCTTCACGCAGGCTACCACGAGGCAGGACAATCGCCTGGGGCAGGGTCGGACCGAGGATCTCCACCCTGACATACTCTCCGAGCAGCAGGGACGAGCGGTGCCTCTCACCGGGCCTGTCCTGAGCCCGGTCGAAGGGCTCCAGACCAAGTGGGTCCGTGACGAGGACCAGCACCCGGGCCATACGGCCGTTTTCGGTCACGTCGCCAAGCAGACGTTCGACCCATCCCGTCCACTGGACGGTTTCTCCGTTCCCAAGGTCGCGTATAATACGGACAGTGGAACCTTTTACCGCAGCATCCGGGAGGTGCTCAGACAGTTGCGATCCGGCAGCATTCGGGAATTCCACCCAGCCGAGTTGATTGAGCGGCACACTCACTTCGACCCGAAACGCATCGGTACACACCAAGGTCGCAACCGCACTCCGCGCGTTGACCAATTGCCCGACTTCGACCGTCTCCTTCAACACCAGGGCGTTGCACGGCGCCGAGACCACCGTTCGGGTCAGGTTCAACTCGGCCTGGGCCAGACGACTCCTGGCCGCGTCCACCGCGGCCCGCTTCTCTTTGAGATGGGGCTGGCGCAGCGCCAAGAGTCGTCCCATCTCACTGGTCTCGATGGACGGCTCCAGCAGGTCCCATTCCTGATGGGCAACGACCTGATTGCCCTGTTCGACTTGCAACTCGAATTCCGCTCGCGCCAGATTGCCCCGCTCGGCATCGACCGCCAGGCGATAATCCTGCGGGTCAATCTTGAGCAGCACCTCGCCCGCCCGGACCAGGCCGCCGTCGATCAGATCGTTATGCTGAGCAATGACATAGCCCTCGACCCGGGGGAAGAGGGTCAGTTCACGATGGGCTCGAACGGTGCCGTATGCCTGGAGTCTGGCTTGCTCATCCTGGGCGTGAACGGTAATCACCTCCACCAGCGTGGGCACGGCCTCGTGGGCGACCCTGGGGACCGGAGGCCGGCTTGCGATCAGCGCACGGGCGCCCAGCATGCCGACAATGAGAATGAGCAGCGGCAGTCCAAACCGGAACAGACGCATCGCCCACGCTTTCCCCCCTGCGGCTCGTTTCACAGCCGTCCTCCTGGGAGAACAGCCGGATCGGACGAGGCGGCCAAGCGGATAGCGTTCGGTGCTTCTAGGGTCTCCGTCCACTTGCCGCCTAAGGCGCGGTAGAGTTCGGCCCGCCGGCTCAGCAGGGTTTTCCGCTCGCTAATCACCCGACGCTGGAGAGCCTGGAGCGATTGTACCGCCACGAGCACGTTGAGGTAATCAATAAGACCGTGGGTATAGCGAGAGCGGGAGACATCCAGCGTCGACTGCGCAAGAGTTATTTGCCGCTCAAGATTGCGTATGAGCTCTCGTTGCTGACGTTCCTGGACCAAGGCGTCTTCAATCTCGCGCAGGGCCGTCAGGTACGTCTGTCCAAAACGGTCGAGCAATTCCTGAACCCGCGCCTTTTGCCGGACCACCTCGTTCCGGCGGCGGCCCCCATCAACCAGCGGCGTGATGATATCACCGATCAGCGAACCGATTTCTTGACGAAAGAACGTGTCCCAACTCCGCGCGCTGAACTCGTAGGACAACTGCAATACCAGGCGGGGCAAGCGTTCGGCCACGGCCGCGGCAACCCGGTAGTCCGCGGATTGGAGTCGGAGTTGGGCGGCCTGCAGATCCGGACGGGATACGAGCAGCATGGCAGGGGAAACCAGTTGTGGAAACGACGGCAGCTCGGGCAGTGATCTGCCGGGCGCCAACTCATCAAGTGAGCCCGGCACACGGCCGAGGAGGACCGCAAGCTGATTGAGAGCCGTCTCCAGAAACGATTGGACAACCGGCACCTGAGCTTGGGTGTCGGCAAGCTGCTGCCGTTGCTGCAACACATTCACGGCAGAGCCCGTCCCAACGCTGAAGCGCAACTCGGTCAGATTGAGCAGGGTCTGGCTCACCTGAATCTGTTCCCGCAGCACATCCAAAAGGGCATATTGCTCCTGACAGGTGAGCCAGGCATTAACCACCGCGCCCGTGAGTAGCAGAGCCGTGGCCTCCACATCCTGACGCGAAGCGACCGATTCAAGCTGAGCGGCGGTCCGCCGGGCCGCAATCCGCTTCCAGATATCAATTTCATACGTAAGGCCCGTGGCCACAAAATAACGGTCCGGATTCGCCGTGCGCCTGAGGCGGTTGCCGTGCAGGTCCATCGCTTCCCGGTCGACGGTATGGAGGCGGGAAGCACCCGTGCGAAAATCGACCTGGGGCACCTGCTCAGCCCCCTCAATGCGAGCCAGGGCCTGGGCTTGCGCGAGCCGGGACCACGTCTGTCTCAGCTCGAAATTCTCGGTGAAGACGCTCTCCATCGCCGCGTTCAGCCGGAGGTCGCCAAACTCCCGCCACCACTGCCCCAGAACCCGCTCGCCCGTCGCTCCATGATGATACGCCTGCGGGATGGTGACCGTCGGCTGCTCAAGAGAACGCACCGAGTACGGGCTACAGCCCGTGATGACGAGCAAAAACAGGAGAGGAAACGGCACTATCCGTCGGAGATGCGTTCGTTGGAAAACGGGCTGTTGTCGTGCCATGAATAGAATGGGCTTTCACCTTCTACTGTTATTTTATCGTTTTATTATACGTGCAATCCAGGGTTTGCATCAGGGGTCGCTGGCCGGGCGGTTCGTAACCGTCTCGCCGGACCGTTGCATTGCCTCTTCTTGGGGGACTTGATAGGGGACGAAGTTCAACCGGCGCTCGCCTGTGAGGTGAGGAGTAGAATACCGCATGGTCAAAACAACCTATTTCGAGGAGTACGAAGTTGGCACGTCTCGCGAGACCTTGGGCCGGACGATTACCGAGAGCGATATTGTCACCCATGCCGGACAAACCGGAGACTTTTTTCCGCACCATGTGGACGCCGAGTGGTCCAAGACCAATGAGTTTGGCCAACGCATTGCCCACGGCACGTTGATTCTCAGCATCGGTGCCGGGATGACGGCCACGGAGATCAATCCGGTCTCGTTTTCCTATGGCTACGACCGTGTTCGTTTTATCCGCCCGGTTTTTATTGGCGATACGATCCATGTCCGTCTCACGGTCAAAGACAAGCGCGATTATCCCCGGCGGACAACCCACGGGGTGCTGGTTGACCTGCTCGAAGTCATCAATCAGGACGGCCACGTCGTGCTGGCCTGCGAGCATCTGTCTCTTGTGGAGCGACAGACGCCGGCAGAGAGTGCCCCACACACATAGTCCAAGGAGTCAGCATGGAATCTATTCGCGCGGTCGTGGTCGATCCTGATACGGAAAAACGCCTGACTATCCAGAACGTCAATCCTCCTTCCCCGCTTTCGTCCGAAGCGGTCATCCGAGTCAGAGCGGTTTCTTTGAATCTTGGTGAGGTCCGGTTTTCCATGAATGCCGAGGCCGGATGGCGACCGGGCTGGGATTTAGCTGGGGTTGTTGAGCGGGCCGCGTCTGACGGCTCCGGCCCACCGGTTGGAGCCCGCGTCGTCGGCTTCGTCCCATCCGGCGCATGGGCGGAGCAGGTTGCCGTACCGACGCATGCCTTAGCCATTGTACCGGATGTGGTTTCTTTTGCTCAGGCTTCTACGTTACCGGTTGCAGGCCTCACCGCACTGTACTCGCTTGAGCGGAACGGTTCACTCCTCGGCCAGTCCGTATTGATTACCGGTGCCTCCGGCGGTGTGGGCCATCTGGGCTGTACCCTGGCTCGACACATGGGCGCACACGTTGTTGCTTCAGTCCGCCGTCCAGAGCGCGCGCAACACGCGCGTGACGCAGGTGCCCATGAGGTTGTGGTCGGAGAAGATATTGCGGGCGCAGCCGCGTTTGGCCCCTATCACATGATCGTTGAATCGGTTGGCAGTGAAACACTGACGAAAGCCTTATCCATGCTCGGCCCAGATGGTATGTGTGTGACCTGTGGGGTGTCCGCGGGAGCAGAGGTGACCTTGAACGCGCGCGACTTTTTTCGCATTGGTGCCGCCAAGCTGTACGGCTTTATTCTGTTTCACGAGGTGAAGGCCTATCCAGCGTCAGCAGGCTTGTCTCGCCTGGCCCAACTTGTCGCCGACGGCATCCTCAAACCACAGATTGAGGTAGAAGCGCCCTGGGCTGCTATTGCTGACGTAGCCCAACGATTTTTCAATCGAGAAATTGCCGGCAAGGCGGTACTGCTGTTGTAGGTTCGATGGGCAATCCAGACGCAGTCAGCCCGACACAGACCGGCACCAAGGAAGGACACAAGCCCATGCAATTCGGCGTCTTTTATCAGTTACCCTGCGCTCCAGGGCAGTCCGTTCCGCAACGCTATCGGGAGACGTTCGAGCAGATTGTCTACGCGGACCAGTTGGGTTTTAATTCTGCGTGGCTGGCCGAGGCCCATTTTGATGCCGGCTTTTCCACCATGCCGGCGCCGCTGGTTGTTGCCGCGGCCCTCTCGGGGCGCACCGAGCGTATCCGCCTCGGCATTGGGGTCAGCCAACTCCCGCTCCATAATCCGGTCAACGTGGCCGAAGAAGCCGCAACGGTTGATATTGTCACCGGCGGCAGACTCGACTTTGGTCTGGGGCGGGGAACGTGGAATCACAACTTCGACGGTTTTGGTATTCCGTGGGAAGAACGCACGACCCGACTGGAAGAAGCAATTGATATCCTGGAACAGGCCTGGGCCGATGCCCCGCTCACCTACCACGGTCGGCACTACCGGTTCGAGTCAATCAACGTGGTGCCCAAGCCGCTTCAGCAGCCCGGTCCGCCGCTGCATATTGCTGCCAATAGTCAGAGTACGGCCGAGTTTGCCGGCCAGCGAGGTCTGCGCCTGCTCATGGCCGCCCCCATTCACCCCTGGCCAGATGATTTTCTGACCCATCTCGGGCGGTACCGTGATTCGGCGGCCAAACGGCCCGCAGAAAACGCACAGGTGTCAGCCGTGTTCTTTGTCTTCACGGCTCAAGATCGTGCCACGGTCCGCAGGCAGATGGCCGACAGCTTTGCCCGTCACCCCATAGGCCAGCGCACCACGTATGAGACCGCGGAAGAGAAGATGGCCATATTCGGCAGTCCGCAGGAGTGCATAGACCGGATTGCAGCGGTGCAGCAGCGAGCCAGGCTGGATTCCTTGATCTGTTCCTTCAATCCCGGCGGGACCGTTCTCCACGAACAGGTAAAGGTGTCGATGCAGCGCTTTGCGGAAGAGGTGCTGCCGAGCGTGCGCGACCTGTAGCGTCTTGGCGGCTGACGCTTCCCTCGGCCGCTCGACTCACAAAGATGATTGAGGCAGGCTTGCCCGTCCCCGGATGGACAGGCTCGCGGCATTCCAGGATAGCGAAACCGCTCTCTCGGAGGAGTCGAATCCAGGACTCCACAGTGCGAAAATACCAGGGGGCCGGATCGGTAAACTCCGGCCCGAACCCAGCCCACGAGCCGGGTCGCCAGCCGTCACGATAGGGTCGATCACCACATGCCATGACAGGGTGAAGGGTCTGGATGAGCACATGGCCCTGGGGTTGCACATAGCGCGGCAGGACGGGAAGCAGATGCTCCACCGAGTCTTTTCCCAGCAATGAAAAATTACAGATGATCGTGTCGAACCGGTCTGCCCCAAACCGACTGGCGGCAACATCCTCATAGGAACAGACCTGAAACCGTCCACCCCCGAGTCGCTGCGCTTCCGCTATCAGTTCGGGCACAACGTCAATACCGACAACCTCGATTCCACGCTCCACAAGCGCACGCGCCAGCCAGCCTTCTCCGCAGCCAACGTCAAGCACGCGCCGCGGCGTCAGGCGCGTAACGGCTTGGACTATGGCCTGGTCGGTGACCAGCGTCCGACTTTCGATCTCTTGGTTCTGGACGGCTTTCGTCCAAGGGCGGGCGTTCGTATGCCACGAAGTAACGATCTGTTTGTCGCTGAATTCCGGCATGTCTGTGCCAGGCAACAGGAGGGACGCGGTCAGCCCTCTCCTGCCCGTTAGAAAGATTTCGGCATACCGTCCACTTTTGGCACATCCGGGTGCATCACATCCCACGGCTGGGCACTGGCTACGTAAATATCCCGCTGGGGCCGATACCAGCTCGGGTCGTCCAGGCTGCCCGCGTACAGAACCCTGAAGTCCGGCGCAGCTCCGTTGGTTAACAGGACGGGAGAGCCGCAGGCAGGGCAGAACGAGCGGCCCATGGTGTGGCCGCGGTCGGCCGGCTTCTCAAACCAAGTCAACTCGCCCGTAAGGGAAAAACCCGATTTTTCGACAATAACCGCCGCAAAATAGGCACTGCCGGTTGCGCGCTGGCAGTCCCGGCAATGGCAGTTTCCCATATAGAGCGGTTCAGCAGTACAGGTATAGCGAACCGCACCACACGCACAGCCACCGGAAAATGGCGTCTCCATATTCAACCTCCTTCAGCAGTGCCGAGCATACAATTCTGGAAACATGATCCCATGTCAGGCCGCGACCGCAGGGTTGAGCTCCTTGAGGCGCGGGTACACTTCTCGGGCAAAGAGCTGCATGCCCTTGACCGTCTCTTGATGGTCGAGGAAGCCGGCCTGTCCCATCAGGAGAATTTGCCCGAAGCCGCCGACGTGTTCGTAAAACTTGATGATTTGACGGTACACGGAATCCGGGTTGCCGGCAAAGACCAGCCCGTGCTCCATGAAGCTCTCCAGCTTCGGATTCTGGAACATCTTGAACACGCCCGAGGCCGGCCCTTTCATCGCACTGGCCATCGCTGCCGGCGGATGATAGCCCGGCGGGCTGGTGAACTGGAACGGCACCTTATTGGCCTCCACATACCACATCAGCTTGCGCGCCCCGGCATAACCTTCCTCATCCGTCTCGCCCGTGTACACCAGGGCGGCATAGGCAAAACGGTCCAGGCCGGCAGGGGGGAGGCCGAGTTCGGCCCGGCGCGTCCGATAAGCGTCAAACACCTGTTTCGACCCGTCGAAGCCGGTCAAAAAGCAGGCCACCACCGTGCCACGCTCACCAACCGCCTGCGCAGAGCCCGGACTGAGCGCCGTGATCCACACGGGTGGGTGCGGCTCCTGATAAGGGCGGGGCCAGATATTGACCTGACGGTGGTGAAAGTATTTGCCCTCCCAGTTGAACGGCCCGTCGTGACTGGTCCAGGCCTTGAGAATCAAGTCGTACGCTTCCCAAAAGCGCTCCATCATGCGCGTGGGCCGATGGTTGCCAGCCGACATCTCGTACGGCACACCGCGCACAAAGCCGACCTCCAGGCGTCCGCGAGAGTAGACATCGACCATGGCCATCTCTTCTGCCACCCGCACGGGCTCGCGCCGGTTGGCAATCGGGTTGCCGAGAATCAGCAAGCGGGCGGTTTTGGTTTCACGGGCGAGGATACCCATGACGATGGGACCGCCGGGGTTGAGGTTGGTCGCGGTCTGATGGTGCTCGTTCACCATGATGTCGAGCCCCAACTCCTCGGCGATCAACCACTCGTCGATAAAGCGGTGATACAGGTCGGCTCCGATTTTCGGATCGTAATAACGATTCGGAAGGGTGACGCGGACCGAGTCGTACTCTTTCGCATCGGGCAGCAAATGATAGGCGTTTTCGCTAAAATGCCAGGCACGCATGAACACGGCTCCTTTTTTATGTTCTTTATTTATGTCGGGGCAAGAAACGCACCGACCCGCTCGACGAATACTTCCGGCTGCTCCACGTGCGGCCAGTGCCCGGCCCGGTCAATAATAGCAAGCTGCGCGCCGGGAATAGCGTCGCGATAGGCCGTACCATAATAGCCGGGGGTTACAAAACGATCGCTCGCCCCCCAGACGAGCAGGGTCGGAATAGCGATCCGGTGCAAGCGCTGCCGCAATTTCGGATTATGAAAATACGGCTCCCAGGCGTACAGCGCGGTCGCCTCCCGATTGCGGGCAATCACGAGGAGTTCATCGTCGGACAGACTGGTGTAATCAACCGCGGCCTGAGTTGGATCGTGATATTGCAGCCGCACGACCTTCTCGGGCGGCAGGGCGAAAATATCCGGGATATCCCGCGTCTCCCGGTCACCGACCTTGATACCGAGCGGTGAGACCAGGATCAGACGGCTGAGGCGAGCCGTAGACTTCACCGCCATTTCGGCGGCTATCCAGCCACCGAGCGAGCAGCCGATGACAACTGCCTCACGGAGATCATACTCGTCGAGCAGATCGAGATAGAGATAGGCCAGGTCATCCACCGTGTCGATATCGGCCACATCGGGCGCATGACCGAAACCGGGATGGGTCGGCAGGATTACCCGGCCCTGATTCGCCAGCAGAGCAGAAAACGGAGCCTGAGGACACGGCCCGTCTTCTCCGTGCAGGACGAGAATCGGGCGGCCCTGTCCCTGCTCATATACGTCAAGTTGTACACCGTGCAGCGTCAACCGGCGCGACTGGATGGTAGGACTCATGGTTCACCTGTGTCTGGAGGAACCGTACGGTGATATCGGTTGTCACTCCTCATCGCAATCGAGATTGCCGTTCACACTGCAAACAAACGTTCAACGTTTCCGTGTAGTATCTGCTCGCGTTCGTCATCGGAGCAGGCCAGTTTCTCCACCAACTCAATGGGCCGTTGCCAGGAGCCGTAGGGATGATCCGTGCCCAGCACGAGTTGCTGGGGCCCCATCAGCGACAGGCACCATTCCAGCGGTTCCGGCTCATAGGCCACCGTATCCATATACAATTCTTTCAGAAACCGGCTCGGCTCCTTTACCACGTCCTCCCCGCCAAAAGCTCCCAGCATGCCGTCCAGCCGCCCCATCAGATACGGCACGGTCGCACCAACGTGGGGGATGATGACCGGCGCCTGGGCATAGTCCGACAGCACCCCGGACAGGGCCAGACGCATGGCGGCCAGCGTATTATCAACCATAAACGCCAGCACCGGTACCGGCACTAGGTCCATCAAATAGCGCTGATTCAGGGGAACAGTGGGGTGGATAAAAATGGGCCGGCCGAGTTCGGCCATACGCGCGAAAACGGGACGGAACTCGGGAGAGTCGAGCGGTTTGTCGTTGATGTTGGAATACAATTGAAGACCCCGAAAGTGCAGCTCCGAGATACAGCGGTCGAGTTCCCCGAGCGTTGCCTCAGGGTCCCCGAAGCCCAAAGTCGCATAGCCCCAGAAGCGGTCCGGGTGGGCGGCAATGAGTTCGGCCAGCAGATCGTTCGCAATCCGGGCCAACTCGTCGGCCTGAGCACCCCCTACCCGGTCCGGGCCGGGCACGGCAAGACTCAGGATGGAGATGTCGATACCGGCCTCGTCCATATGCGCCAGCTTGGTCTGCATGTCGCACAAGGGAGGCAGCATGGGAATGGTGAGACCCTGACAGCAGTGGAAATGATACGTGCCGTCCACCAGCCGGGTGTAGGGGAAGTCACTCCGTTTTTCGAGCGTACGGGCGATGTGTTCGGATAAGAAATGGGTGTGAACATCGATTTTCATGCTCGCCCTCCTCTCTCTTTACGCCAGCTTTACCCAGCCTTGCGGGATTCACTCCGCACGTCAAAGCCGCCCTCTTCGGGCGCATGGCCGTAGACGTCGCGCACGTAGTATTCGGACTGATGGGTCGCGGGCCGTCCGCCCCAGCCATACTCAATCAGCCAGCCCGAGGGGGTGCGGAAGTAGAAGGAATACATGTGGTCGTTGGAGTGTTTGCCCGGTGTAATGGCGACCGGCACCTTATGCTCGCGGACGATCTCATGGGTCAGACCCACGTCGTCCAGATTGTCCACCTCGACCATAATATGGTTGAGGCGCTGCTCGGATGGGCCGATCCCGAATGCCACGGAATGGTCACGCTCGTTGCAGTGCATAAAAACTGGCGCGATGACCTGCTGGCCTCTTTGAATCTTGTATTCCACGCTGCCGCGCATGCCCAGGGCCCGGTAAAAGCGATACGCCGCCTCTGTGTCCTGTTGGCCGACAATACAGTGGCCCAGTCCGCCCGCGCCGGTCTTGAAC
>WTHD01000289.1 GCA_011523265.1 Candidatus Binatota bacterium | reverse complement strand
CCCGAACAGCTTTGGGACGGCAGGGGCGGGCGGCGCGTGTGGCATTGCCGATCCACGCCGCCGCATTGGATTTGGTTACAGTCCGAACTTCATGTGCGCGGGCGGTGGTCTGGGTGATCAGTGCCGGGCTCTAGTTGAAGCCACTTTTGCCAGTGTGTGACCGGAGCGCGTATAGAGCGTCCGCGCTCCCGGAATATATCTGCCGAAAGGCGGCCCAGACAGCATGGCTCCTCGTGAGTTTTCCATACCGCAACTCTATTTCCCTCAGGTATAATACCACGCTCTCATAGTCTTATCCGTGCCGATCCATATCCTGGTGGTGCGACACGACTGATCGGAACGCGCTCAGTGCCGCGGATGAGTTCGACTGGTTCCATACGAAGCAGAGCGAGAGCCTGAGGTCGAAATCGACCACAGGCACGAGGTCTACAAGCTGGGGTTTGCGCCCTTCATTGGCTGAGTTGCAAAAGCCGACACCAATCCCGGCAGAAACCAAACTGAGTAGCGTCCTTTCATCGATGGCTTCCTGCACGATATTGGGTAATAAACCGCTGGCATATGTCGTTGACACGATTCGATCTACATACGCCGGGGCGATAGACCGCGAGAGACCCACAAACGCCTCGGTCTTCAGATCTTCCAGGCGCACATCGCCCCGCTTTTTCCAGCCATAGTGTCTCGGCACTGCGAGCACGACCGTGTCCATTCGGAGCAGCAACGCCTGGCAGCCTTCGGGCGGGGCTTCGAAAGTGTAGCAAAAGCCGGCATCGAGCCTGCCGGCGACAATTGCCTCAAGCTGATCGGTCGAGAACATTGGGCGAAGATCAAGACCCACATTCGGATAGCGTACGCGATATTGCTGGATCGACTTGGGAAAGACCCCAAACCAGGAGGCGCTTTCTATGAATCCAATATGGAGTTGGCCGGCTTCTCCTTGGGCCACCCTGCGCGTGTGTGCCACTGCTTCATCGGTGCGACTGAGGATCTCGCGCGCTGACTCAAGGAACGCCTTGCCAGCAGCATTCAAGCGTATACCGCGCGGCAGGCGATCGAACAGGGCACATTCCATCTCTTCTTCCATCTGATGCATCTGCCGACTAAGCGCGGGCTGGACAATATGTAAGCGTTTTGCTGCACGCCGGATGTTTTCTTCCTCAGCGACAGCCACAAAGTAGCGGAGATGGCGGAGCTCCATAGATATACTCTAAAAGTATCGATCCTATGAATATAAAGTATTTTCGATATCGATCAAGCGTCCTTATACTACGGCCCAGAGCGTGGAGACGAACTCCAAACAGGAAAGGATGGAACATGACGAAAACACTCTTCTCAACCCTCGTATTGATCTTCGCCCTTCTCTCCACAAATGGAAAGGCTGCGACGATAAAGCACGTTACGTTCAAAAGCCAAGGACAGACTCTCGCCGGAAATTTGTATCTGCCCGACAGGTATAGGGACAACCAGAAGCTCCCGGGCGTGATTGTGACAGGGGCCTGGACGACTGTGAAAGAACAGATGGCTGGCACTTATGCCGCTGAAATGGCCGACCGGGGGTATGCCGCATTGACTTTCGACTTTCGCGGCTGGGGACAATCGCCCGATACGATTCAGTATTTGGAAAATCCGAAGCGGAAAATCGAGGATATTCACGCAGCCGTGAATTACCTAGCCACGCGGCCCGAAGTGGATGCAACCCGGCTTGGCGGCTTAGGGATTTGCGCTTCCTCGGGCTATATGGGCGATGCGACACTCGCCAATACCCATATCAAATCCTTAGCGCTTGTAGCGCCCTGGTTGCATAATGCGGATATCGTCAAAGTCGTCTATGGCGGTGAGGAAGGGGTGAAACGCCTCATCCAAGTGAGCCGGGACGCGAAACAGTCGTCTCAACCGGTTATCCTGGAAGCGGCCAGTATGACGAACGACAAGGCGGTGATGTATCAAGCGCCGTATTACACGGAAACGGACCGGGGCCTTATCTCGGAATACGATAACAAATTTAACGCGGCCTCATGGGAAGGCTGGCTCACCTATGACGCGATCCAGACCGCAGAGCAACTGAAAAAACCAACCTTGCTCGTTCATTCCGAAGTGGCCGCCATTCCGCAAGGGGCGCAGGAATATGCCCGCCGCATGGGCTCTCACGTCACGGAATTGTGGTTGGACGACGTTTCCCAATTTGATTTCTATGACGCCCCCGGTCCGATTACAGCAGCCAGTGATGCGGTAGCTGAGCATTTCAACGCAACCCTGAAATAGAGAGGGAGCAGACATGAATCACGTACTCACTGGAGTATTGCTCATAAGCGTACTGACCGTGGCGAGTCCCGCGGTACCCTCAGCGAGTGACCCGCAAGACGAAGCCGCTATTAAAACTACCGTTGAAAGTATCGGAATCTTAGCGGACCAGGGCAACTTTGAAGAAGTCGAAAAGCTATATGCCGATGAAGTCGAGATGGATTATACCTCGCTCACGGGCGGTGAGGTCGAACGCATAAGCCCGCAAGCGCTGATGACCCAATGGGCGTCTGTCTTACCGGGTTTCGACCGGACCCGGCATGCCATCTCAGATATTGCTGTCACACTCGATGGGGCAGGGGCCGAAGCGACGGCCAATGTGATCGCCGACCATTATGTGGGAGACCTGTTTTGGCAAGTCCAGGGTGATTACCGCTATGAATTACAAAAAATCGACGGGATGTGGCGCATTACCAGCCATACTTTTAACCTGCGCAAGGAAAGCGGAACCCGCGATGTGTTCGGCCCCGCCAGCGAGAACGCCGCTGCCAATCCTGCGTCGTATATCAAACGGCAGCAAACGAAAAAAGCCGTGCGGGATTTCCTCACGGCCTTAGAGCAGAAGGATATGGAGAAGTTTGCCGGTGTGTGGGCTGAGGATGCCGTGCAGGAGATGCCCTACGCGCCGAAAGGCTTCCCGAAACGCGTAAGCGGCAGAGCGAACCTTATGAAGCATTACGCCGCTTGGCCGGAGAACAGCGGCAGCGCTGATTTTACCTCACATTTGGTCTTCCACCCGCTACAGGACCCGGAACGGATTTTTGCTGAGTTCAAAGGCCAGGTAGAGATCATCCCGACAGGCCGTATATACCATCAAAGTTATGGCGGGCTGTTTCTTGTGAAAAAGGGAAAAATTACGCTCTTCCGTGAGTATTTCGACCCTGCCCCCTTCACATACGCCTTCGGCTTAGATGAGGGGGAAACCCGTAGCTTGCCTGAAGACGGGAGCGGACAATAGCAGGGGCTCCTCGCC
>WTHD01000463.1 GCA_011523265.1 Candidatus Binatota bacterium | reverse complement strand
CGCCGGCCGAGGTGAACCGGCTCGTGCCGGGGGACAATAATGTCATCTCCAGCCTTACTGTCGCTACCGGCTACACCGTGGAGGTGTTCCGCTATTATAGCTTCAAGGGCACGCAGCAGACCTATATCGGGCCACAGACAGTGGATTTGGCCGGGGATACGCTGAACAACGATATCAGTTCGTACAAGGTGTACCTCACGCCCTAAAGACCGGGCGGGCGCACGCGGCACCCGCGTGCGCGCGGAGCCCGGGGCGCTGCGGGGGCGACCCCTGCTCTGGCTAGCGCGTTGCACGATACGTTGGAGCCGCGCCAGTACGCTTGCGTCATGCCGGACCCCGGATCGTGTCCGGGGCAGGCTTTGATCCGGCATCCAGAGGCCGGGAGACCGGGGACCTGGATGCCTGCCCCTGCTTGCACAGGGGTGACGTTCTTTCACAGGCATGACGGACGGCTACATAGCATCGTGAAACGCGCTAGTTGTCCTTATTAACCATCCCCCCTACAATCCCTCCGAACACAAGGAGGATGGCTTGGGCTCACATATTACGCCACTCAAAACCGCGGACCTGCCGCCACGCACCCGCTCGTTCTGGCAACTGGCCGGGCCGGGGGCGGTCCTGGTCGGTCTGTCCATCGGCGCCGGCGAACTGGTGATGTGGCCGTGGATTACGGCCAAGTTTGGCGCCAGCATGGCCTGGGCCGCGGCGCTGGGGGTCTTTCTGCAACTCTGGGTCAACTTTGAGATCGGTCGCTGGACCATCGTCACCGGCGAAGCGCCGTACACCGGCTTTGCCCGGGTCTGGATGGGCTTTATTTACATCCTGCTGTTTCTGACTTTCGCCGGGCTGTTTCTGCCTGGCTGGGCTCGTGTTTCCGGTGCGGCCCTGAAGGGCCTGATTTTCGGACCGGACGGACCCGGAGCGGACTGGATGTGGACCGGCCTGACCTTTGTGTTGATCGCCGCCACGCTGTTTGGCCCCAAAGTCATGTACCAGGCCATGGAACGGATCGTCATCGGCATGGTCGTCTTCATTACGCTGGGGCTGACTTTTGTGGCTTTTCAGGTCGGAACCATGGAACATGTTTCCGAGATGGCGCGCGGGCTGGTGAACTTCGGTCACATCGAATTGACGGAGGATTTCCCCTTCAGCCGCTTTTTTGGGGCCGTCGTGTTCGCCGGCGCCGGCGGAGCCGGCAACCTGTGGTACGCCTTTTATCTGCGCGACAAGAACATCGGCATGGGGGCGCGTATGCCCCGGCTCCAAAACCCGTTGCGGGGTGGGTCGAACGAGGAAGAGGCCACCGGCTATGTGTACCCGGAAACGGAGGCCAACCAACGCGCCTTCAAGGGCTGGTTTCGCTGGATACGCCTGGACCAGTGCCTGTTCTTCTGGGGGCTGAACAGCTTCACCATGTTCCTGTTCATGTTTGGGGTGCTGTGCGTTTTACGCCCCAGCGGTGTCGTCCCGGCCGAGGGACGGATTATCTGGGACATGTCGCTGATTCTGGAAAACTCCATGGGCGCGGTGGGATTTTATCTCTTTCTGGCAATCGGCATGGCCACGCTCTTCAGCACCCAGTTGGTCAGCGTCGACGGCAACGCCCGGGTCTGGTCCTATATTATTCGTACCTCGTTCCCGTTTGGGGCAAAGATCGACCAGGCCAAATTATACATTCCCTTTGCCGTCCTCTTTATGGTTGCCGGCACGGTCAGCACCTGGTTTTTTGAGCGTTTCGCCGTCACCGGGTTGGGCTTTCTGTTTAACGCCGCCCTGCTCAGCGGGCTGACCATGGCCCTGTACGTGCCCTTGATGCTGTATATGAATCTGCGCACCCTGCCGCCCTCGGCCCGACCGGGGCTGGTGTCGATTGTCATGATGCTCATCGCCTCGGTGATATACGGCGGCTTTGCGCTGTACTCGCTGTGGATCACGATTTTCTGAAGACGTCTCTACCTTTCGTCCTGTCAACGTGGCGGGACGATGCGGAATTTCCGTCTTCCAACAATGCGATAGGTCTCGAAATCATTATGGTCGATCGTGCAGATCGTGGACAACGACTCTCGCCGAGCAAGATGCACCAGGGTTGCGTCGGCAAAGTCCATGGGATGGTCGCTGTATCGCTTCATGAGCCGGTCCAAGTCCGGCATATCGGAGTCCGTTATCGGCAAAACAACAATGGCTCCTGAGCGTACGAACCGCCATGCCGCTTCAACATCGTGTGGATGATCACCGAGAAGATGGAAAAGTTCTGTGAGGACGGCGGCTGTCGTGGCGAGGGGGAGACGAAGCGCGGCGAAGGCTGTGACACATTGAGCATGCCAGCGATCCTTCCCATTCAGAAGGGCGAGAATCGCTCCTGTATCAATGAGCCCGTGTGCGTGCATGTCGCTCTCGAATTTTTTGACGAACCCGCTCTTTCGCCAGTGTTGCCAGATCGGGGTCTCCACTGCTCAGCGTTCCGAAACACTCTTGGGCGGCGGAGTGTAAACGCTGCTGTTGTTCGTCCTCCCCATTGAGCGAGGAAGATTCTTGCAACCAGTCGCGTACAATAGAGTCAAGTAATTGGGCAACACTGGGCTGTTCGGCCCGAGCGACTTGTTCGAGCGCACTTTTCAAGTTGGGATCCACCCGCCAGCTATACACCTCTGTCTTGTTCATGCACGACAGTGTAGTGCATTCTTGGTGGGGAGTCAAAAGAAGACTGGTGCGACCCGGCTAACGCGAACAAGCGGTTGCGGGGGGCGGCACTTCTGGGTAGAAATTCTCCACTGTATTGTCTGGAGGCCGATATGTCCCTGCTGATAAAAATAGCCGGACTCCTGCTGCTCTCTTTTGGCGGGATCATCTGCTGAGTCTGCACGGACGGTGAGAAGGGAAAGAGTATGGCTGGACCTGTGTGTTTGATTACTGGGGTGGGCCCTGGAACCGGAGCGTCGCTCAGCCGCCGCTTTGCCCAAGGCGGCTATCGCGTGGCCATGCTGGCCCGGACTCAGGAGCGTTTGTCGCAACTGGAAAAAGAAATTGCAGGCTCGCGCGGCTATGTGTGCGACGTGTCTGACGAGGCCGCCGTCAACGCCACGGTCGCCCGGGTAAAAGAAGAAATGGGTGCGCCCGAAATCCTGATCCACAATGCGGTGGGTGGCGCGTTCGGCACTTTTCTCGAAATCGAGCCGCAAACGCTGGCTGACAATTTTCAGGTCAATACAATGGGACTGCTGTATCTGGCCAGGGCGGTCGCGCCGGATATGATCGAAGCCGGCAAGGGCGTTATC
>WTHD01000423.1 GCA_011523265.1 Candidatus Binatota bacterium | reverse complement strand
ACCCTGCCGACTTCGCCCCTCCGCCCATGACTCACAATAGGATGAAACTGCTCTAACCAACCTACTACTGCACATGAAAGAAGACGCCCGGCTGGCGGACAAGATTCGCTTACACCACGCCACGGTCAGTGATCTCAGCGCCCTGGCCGCCCGGTCGATACGGGTGGTGTACACCGCCAATATGTTCAACCGGGAGATTCCGATGCGCGCCGACACCTTTGAGCGGGCGCTGCACGAGCTGCTGCGGGTGTTGGCCCCGGGCGGCTTTGTCTTCAGCCGTGGCTCGGCCGGCGTGTTGGAACAGCGGCTGGGCCAGTCGTGTCGGACATTGCTCGACACCTCCTCGGTGTCGGTTTTTGAGCGTCGAGACCACGAACCCCAGAGCGTGTGAGGAACTTCTGGCAACCCACTGATTTTATTCAGGTTTTTCATGGGATATCACAAGATTCCCCGCTTGAGCAGATCCTGTAAGCGAGTGATTTCTCCGAGAAAAACGAATCGTAGTAAAAAGGGCAGAACACCCTCTCGCACGGCAGGGAAAGAACCTCTTTAAGTTGCCAGCACATTCAGGACATTCCCACTTGCTGAGATGATCCAGATAAAGCAGTCTCAAAGATCATGACGCAAAGATCAAATATGTCTGGAGGAGCTGCGGGGGCTGGGGGACTTAACTTTCAAGCCGCAATCAGCGCAATCGCCTACGTCCACACCTTACGCGGGACACCTGTTCAATGGATAGATGGTTTCGCGGTTGGAGTCCCTGTTAGCGTTTCGTCTGAAACAGGAGGGCCGGGGGACGATGTTTCATTGGAATTGGCCGATGGCAGCATCGTCGAAGTTCAGGCAAAGAAAGGGCTGAGAGCCGACGGAAAATTTTGGTCCATCATCGATTCTCTCAGCGAAGGGATCAGCTCAGGCCGGTGCGCCTGCGGCATTCTAATTGTCTGCCCGTCGTCCAGTAACACCATTCGCCGCGATTTTGCTACAGCCGTCAGAAGAATCGGCGATGAACGTGATGACTATCCGTCGGAGCAGCAGAGTGCGCTGGCAGAGCACCTCAAGCAAAAGGGATACGATCCCGCAAAGATTTGCACACGCCTGCGGATAAAAGCAGTTGCAGCCCTAAACGATCAGGGAGGTGAGATAGCGGCTGCATGTGCCGAACTCGGTCATGTCTGTGCCGACGGGTCTCAAATCAAATCCGCCTGGAACGCCCTTTATACGGACGCCTTGCTGGCAATCGAGTCGAAAGGGCGGCGCACCAGTGCCTCTCTCGTTTCTGTCCTCCAATCGTCTGACATCGCGATCAGAAGTGATGAGAATGATACGCCGGCGGCAGTCAGCCAGACTCTGCTCAACTGGATAGACGCCACAACAAAGGAGTTTTTTGTATTGGGAATTGATGAGCCTCTATCTACTGACACCGCTTGGATACAGCTCCATGCATCAGTTGGTGGCGATGCTATCGAGCGCAGTTCCTCCATGGAAGATGCCCTACAGGCGTACCATGCGCTTAGCGAAAAATCTGGGGGCAAGGACGTAAAGAGGATTGACGCCAAAACGATAGGGACCTTTCGTAAACACTGCGTCGTTGTTGGTGGACCCGGCAGCGGCAAGTCGTTTTTGACGAAGGTGCTCGCGCGCGAGTTCGGAAGAGAGGCTCTCATCAGCTTGCGCGTCCGCTTACGTGACTTGTCCAAACGTATCGAAACCACAGGATGTACCGTCAAGGAGGGCTTGTTGAGCCTCGGCCTTGCCGAGTCAGGGGTCTCACCTGAGCAGTTGCGCGCCGCAGGCCTCTCGGAACTGGTATTCCTCTGCGACGGGCTTGATGAGTGTGGCGACTATCAATCGGTCATCGCGTCGGGTTTGAGAGATATCACCGTGTCGCCGCCGTCCTCTCGGATTATCGTAACGACACGGCCGATCGGCTATGACTCAAGCGAGCTTCGGGATTGGCGGCACTACACACTTGCTCCTCTCGATCCAGACCACGCAGCCAACCACTTGGAGACCCTCTGCCGAGGCGCGCTCGGAACGGTCTCTGACAGTGAGGATCAGCTCCGCTCCAACATCGACGCGTATATGGACGCGAGCGGGACAGGCAAGTTCATCTCCAGGAACCCGCTTCTCATAGCCTTTGCGGCAGCGCTGTTTTTGAAGCAGAAAGCGTTAGGAAAGTCCAAGACCGACCTTTATGCCCGCATCTTCAAACTCATCGACGATGCTCCTGCTCCTCGCAAAGGGAGACCTTCTGCTACGGCAAAAACGGTTCGTAACAGCGTGCTGAACCACCTGGGCTGGCTGGTCAGCACCTCTCCTCTCCTAACGGAGGAAGAGATCGCAAAGCAGTGTGCCAAAAACATAGAGCGTGACTTTGATGAGCCGTTCCAGAAGGCACTGTCACTAACCCAAGACTCGATTACCTATTGGGAAGAAGCCGGGCTCATTGAACGGATACGCCATAGTGAGCAAGAGCTGGTAACTTTCATTCATAAGACGTGCGGAGAGTTTGCCGCCGCCCGTCACCTCGCCACAATCGACGAAACTGAAGCCCGACAGCTGATAGAAGAGGAACTCGACAGTCCTGAATGGGAAGAAATACTTGACTTCGCCACTCAAACCACTGTGGCTGAAATGATCGCCGATGCGGTAATTGAGAGAGCTGAGACGGCGGAACGCTCCTCGCGTCTGATAGACCGCGCTTTCCACGTCTTAGCCCGCCCTGAAATCTACCTTGCTCCTTCCAAACTCACTGTATTTTTGAAGCGAATGTTTGCCTTGGCACAAGATGAAGATCGCCAAAAGGCTTACAGAGTCGGTGCCTGTATGGCGAACAACGATATGAGCCACATACCCGAAGTCGCTGAGCGATCCGAACAGCTGCTAGGGGCGCAAGCCGAGTGGTCTCGGCTGATCGGATGGGCGGTCCTTGCCTGCCATTTCCCTGACAAGCTGGATCGCCATGAATTGGAGAATGCGGTTCTTCATTACGCTGCCCTCGGGGAAGATGAGAACTTATTCATCCGACCGAGGGAAATCTTTCTCGGAAAGCAGCCCGACAGAGCAATTTTTGAACTCTTCCTGATTAACGCCTTGGAAATACTGCTGGAATATCAAACAGCTGATCGTCAAAACGAATTGCTTGCCGCCGTAGCAAAGCCGCGGACGTTGCGAACTCTCGATTCCATCGGACGCCTGATGAACTTGCTCCGCCAGATCGGTCGCACAGATGCCTTTTCAATGTTCGAGACCATGCAAGAGATGCAACGCCTT
>WTHD01000310.1:2322-15472 GCA_011523265.1 Candidatus Binatota bacterium | reverse complement strand
GAAGATGAGGGCGAGATACCACTTCATATCCCCGAGATAGGCATCCAGGCTCTGGGCGTTCTCGTCGAAACAGGCAAAGATGAGGCCCCGAAACGATTCCACGCGGGGCACTTCGATCAGCCCCCAGTCTCCCCGGTTGAGTTCCTCGTAATAGGCTTCCTTGAATTGCGGAACACCGACGAGCCGACCCTGGTTGTCATACGTCCAGCCGTGGTAGGGGCAGGTAAACGCTTTGGCGTTGCCGGCGTCCAGGCGGCACATGCGCGCGTCGCGATGGCGGCAGGAGTTCAGAAAGACCCGGATTTTTCCGCTTGCCGTCCGGCAGACCAGGACTGACTCCTCGCCCATATAGTGGGTGACGAAGTCGCCCGGATTCGGGAGCTGGGATTCATGCGCCAGATAGAGCCAACAGCGGCCGAAGACCCGCTCCTGCTCGTCCCGGTAGACCTCTTCGTCAACAAAGACCCTGGGGCTGACCGTACATTTTTCCAAGTCAACCAAGTGTGACCAGTCTGTCACGCCGCGTGCTCCTTAATCCTTCCCCCAGGCGAGGGGGAGGGAAAATCGTGTCTAATGACTCACGTGCTTATGGCCCCAGATGCTGCCGGTCCGATGCAACTGGACCTGCCAGGTCGTGTCATCGACCTCACGCGCGCCCCAGCCGTATTCGACGCTAAAGCCGGATGGGGTTTTGAGATAAAAGGACAGCATCAGGTCGTTGGTATGACGCCCCAGGGTCATATCAATCGGCACCTCTTTGCTCTGCTCTGACACAGATCGTAGGTTGACCCCACATCGTCCAGGCTTTGGAGTTGCAGCATAAAGTGGTGCATCCGTTTGGGCATCTTGCCTTCCCAAAAGGCCATGCTGTGGTGACGCGGGTTGCAGTGCAGAAAAGCGAGGTTGAGCGTGGAGGCCACGCCGCGCTCGGGCTGGGGACGTACCCAGTCGCTCAGGCGAAAGCCCAGCACATCACGGTAGAAGTGCAGGCTTTGCTCCAAACTATCGACCGTCATGGTGATATGGCCGAGCCCCATATCTCCGGTGGTAAACCCGGAAATCGGCCGGGGAGACTGAAAGGGTTTGTCCACACCGACCAGGGGCCCGTAGAAGATTTCGGTTGCCAGACCGTTCGGGTCCTGGAGCTTGAGCAGGCCAACGACCCGCCGGGCTTCAGCCTCTTCCGGGCTTCCCCATTCCACGGCAATATCATTGGCGCTGAGCTGATCGCCCATCGCTGTGAGCGTTTCCTCGTCCGCCACTTCCCAGCCGACCAGGGTGAGATCGTCCGCGTCACCGGGGGAGACAATGAAGCGGTGGTGGTAGTCGTCCATCCGCAACAGCAACGAGCCGTCCGGGTCGCGGGTATGCGCCTGGAGCCCCAGCACTCCGGTGGCGAATTGTTCCCATTCGTCAACATTGCTGACGCCCAAGCCGATGTAGCCGAGTTGTGCCACGCGTGCCATAGCAAGCCTCCTTTAATATCTGTGTTTCCATAGCGCGTTTTAGCCTCAGCGAAAATCCCTCCGGTTCGGCACGACACGCTCTTCGACCATAGACAGTGCAACCGCTGGTATGACACAGTGTCAGGGCCGAAAATTCAGAAGGGAGCCGAGCGATGGACAGCAAGCGAATTGTTGGTATCGTTCTCGTCGTGATCGGGGTTGCGGTTGCGGTTCATACCATAGTTGAGCCCCTCTATCACGTCTCAAGCGAAGCCCATCCGTACAGCCCGCTGTGGACCATACTGGACCCGTTAATGGGGCTGGCGATCGTGCTGGGCCTGATCGTCGGCTATCCGCGTATGAAGCGCGCCAGCAGCGCCGGGCCGGACGCGCCCGTGACCTGGGAACGGCTGGCCGCCACGACGATGTTCTACGGCTTTCTGGGCGTAGGCATCCTCTTCTTCTGGAGTTGGTTCAACACCATGTCGGTCAGCGCCAACTTCGCCCCAGGAAAGGGCGAGAACGTGAGCGCCTTGGTCTGGATGATCATTGATACGCTGCTGCCGTTGCTTTTGGGCGCAACCGGCGTATCCCTTCTCCGCGACGACACGTAAACGGAGCGATATGACTAAACCCCGAACACCTCTTCCTCGTGGATCCCTGTATGCAATTTGAGGCGGTGATCTTTGACTGCGATGGGGTGCTGGTTGATAGCGAGACTCTCGAAAACCAGGTGTTTGTTGAGTGTGTGGCCGACCTGGGCCTGGACCTGACGGTAGCGGAGGCGGTTGCGATGTATAAAGGGCGCAAGCTGGCCGAGTGCATCGCCTCGGTTGAAGAGCGGCTGGGTCGCTGCGTGCCGGACTCTTTTGTTCCCGACTTTCGGGCGCGCAGCGCCAAAGTTTTTCAAGACCACTTGCGACCGATCCCTGGAGTCGAAGCCGTTATTCAGACCCTACAGGCGCTGTCTGTCCCGTTCTGTGTAGCGTCCAGCGGGCCGCGTGAGAAGATAGAAGCCAACCTCGGCACTACTGGTTTACTGACGTATTTTCAGGAATCCATTGTGAGTGCGTACGAAGTCGGGAGCTGGAAGCCTGACCCCGGCCTGTTTCTCCATGCGGCCCGGACGCTTGGCGTTGCTCCCGCAACCTGTGCGGTGATTGAAGACAGCCTGCCTGGGGTTCAGGCTGGCGTGGTGGCCGGCATGACCGTATTCGGCTATGCCCCGGACACGGAGGCGGAAACCCTGGCTTCCGCCGGGGCGCGGGTCTTTCGGGGCATGAACCAACTCCTCGCTCTACTCCAAGAAAACTGATCTTCCTTCCGTTCCCGAACCGCTCTATGCTGAGAAAAACAACTGACTGCTGGGAGTTGTCGAAAAAGTGACATCCATGAACGCCGAACGGCAGGAACTGGTTCAGGCCCGAGAGCGAATCGAACGGTTGCCGAAATCGAAGATTCGAGCCATTGCCAACGCCAGCCTTGGGCTCGAAGGCTTGATTCCGCTCTGGTTCGGAGAGTCCGACCTGCCCACGCCGGAGTTTATCAAACAGGCCGGCGCTGACGCCCTGATGCAGGGCTGTACGTTTTACACCCATAACCGGGGGATTCCCGAGTTGCGTACTACGCTGGCTGAATACGCCTCGGGTTTGCACGCCCGCCCGGTGCACGAAGACCGTATTACTGTTACCGCCTCCGGCTGCGTGGCGATCAATCTCATCCAGCAGGTCCTGACCGACCCCGGCTCCAATACGGTCATAGTTGGCCCCCTGTGGCCCAACCTGATTGAGACCATCCATATTATGGGTGGAGAGACCCGGATTGTGCCGCTGACGTTTGGTGAGCAGGCCTGGACGCTCGATCTGGACCGGCTCTTTGACCAGATCGATGACAAGACCACCGCGATCCTCATCAACTCTCCTGGCAACCCCACCGGCTGGGTTATGGACAGAGACGGCCAGCAGGCCGTGCTCGATTTCTGTCGGCAGCGTGGCCTGTGGTTTATTTCCGATGAGGTCTACAACCGTCTGGTGTATGACCGGCCCGTTGCCCCATCCTTGCTGGACCTGGCGGAGCCGGATGACAAGGTCCTGGTGATCAACAGTTTCTCCAAGACCTGGGCCATGTCGGGCTGGCGACTGGGCTGGGTGACGTCTCCGCCGAGACTGGGCGAGGTGTTTGAAAAGGTCATCGAGTTTCACTACTCGTGTCCGGCCCATTTTACCCAGCGGGCCGGAGTCACCGCGGTAATGGAAGGCGAACCGTTCGTGCGTGACATGGTGCAGCGTTACCGAGCCGCCCGCGACCTGAGCGTGGAGCGGCTGCGGGCCATGCCGCGCGTCCGGGTCCACTCTCCGTCCGGCTCTTTTTATCTCTTTTTCGCCGTGGACGGGATGATCGATAGCGTGGCCGAGTGTCGCCGTTTTGTCTCCGAGGCTCGCGTTGGGCTTGCGCCCGGCGCGGCGTTTGGCGAGGCCGGCGAAGGCTTTATCCGTCTGTGTTTCGCCAACACGCTGGAGACGCTGCACGAAGCCTTTGAGCGGCTTGCCAGGGTGCTGGCCTAAGCCCTGCCGGGAGACCGCCCCTCTTTACTTCCCGTCGGTACGCCACATAGAGTAACCGCATCTCATTGCGGGGAGGACAGTATGAAAATCCATGACGCGACAACCGCGCCCAACCCGCGCCGGGTGCGGATATTCATTGCGGAAAAAGGCATTGAGGTGCCCTACGAACAGGTTGATATCGTCAACGCGGTCAATCGCGGCGAGGAATTCCGGACGCAGAAGAACCCCATGGGTACTCTGCCCGTACTCGAACTCGACGACGGCACCTGCATTGCCGAAAGCGGCGCGATCTGCCGTTATTTTGAAGAACTCTATCCCGACCCGCCGCTCATGGGTGTAGACGCGCAGGACAGGGCGGTTGTCGAGATGTGGAATCGTCGCATGGAGTTTGAACTCTTTCAGCCGACGACTCTGGCGTTTCAACAGCAGCACGCGTTTTTCAAGGGCCGAGTGACCCAGGTGCCGGAGTACGCCGCGGTATCAAAAGAAAAGGCGGAAAAGAGTCTGGCCTGGCTGGACGAAGTATTGGCCGACCGCCAATACATAGCGGGCGAGCGCTACACCGTCGCCGATATTGTCGCTCAGTGCGCGGTGGATTTTGGCCGGGTCGTAAAAATTGCGATCCAGCCGGATCAAAAAAACCTGGCCCGCTGGCACGAAGCAGTCTCCGCCCGGCCGAGCGCCAAGGCGTAGACCCCGGAAAATCCCCTCCTCGGAGGGAATGATATACCAGTGTACCCAAGAGAGGGCGTAAGACATCACACGACAGCAGAAGGTCAGCATGCAAAGCCAAGAGGTGAAACGGCAAGTCAAGGCAGTGTACGGCCAAGCGGCGCTCCAAGCCGCCCAGGGTGGCCGGGCTTCCTGCGGAGAGGCAACCGCGAGTGCCGATGATCCGATTACCTCACACCTCTACGACGAGGACCAGCTCACCGGGATTCCTCTGGAGGCGATTGCCGCCTCGCTCGGCTGTGGTAACCCAACCGCCTTGGCTCAGCTCAATCCAGGCGAGACCGTGCTCGACCTCGGCTCGGGGGGTGGGATTGATGTGTTCCTGTCGGCCAGACGAGTCGGTCCCACCGGAACAGTCTACGGTCTCGATATGACAGACGAAATGCTCGACTTGGCGCGCGAAAACCAACGCAAGGCTGGGATCGAAAATGTCGAGTTTCTGAAAGGCGAGATGGAGGCCATTCCCCTGCCGGACAACTCGGTTGATGTCATTATCTCAAACTGTGTGATTAACCTGTCGGCAGACAAAGATCGCGTCCTGTCTGAAGCGCTGCGCGTGCTGCGACCAGACGGACGATTTGCGGTTTCTGACATTGTCGCGCGTGGAGCGATCCCTGAGCAGATTCAACGCCACGTTGAACGGTGGATTGGGTGTATCGCCGGAGTATTGGAAGAGCAAGACTATCGGACCAAACTCGCGCAGGCGGGCTTTGTCGATATCGATCTTGAACCCACTCGGATTTACCGCGTCGAGGATGCCCGTGCCTATCTTGCCGACAAAGGGATTGATGTTGAGGCCGTTGCGTCTGAGGTTGACGGCAAGTTCGGCAGCGCCTTCGTCCGCGCGCGTAAACCATCTGAGGGCTGAGCAGAGATCCATCTCTTGGCCTCAGACCTTGTTCGGGGCAGGGGAGGTCAGCTGGCCGTGCGGATATAGGGGCCGGTCTCTTTCAACAACAGAAACAGCACGGCCGACAGCATGTAGCAGCCGCCCCAGAAATAGAAACCGGCCATTGGTGTGAGGCCGACCAGCCACATGCCTACGATCGGGGCGAGCACGCCGCCCAGATAGCCGGCGGTGATGGCAATGCCCACCGCGGAGCCGGCCAGGCGGTGGCCGACGCCTTCCATTTCCAGCGGTACCACGAACGCCAGTGGGGCCGCCCCGGCGAAAAAGCCCCACATCAGGGCCACGGTCCACAGCGACACACCCAGTGCATAGCCGGACAGCACCATGCACACCCCGGCGATGAACATGCACGGCACATAGAAACGTTTGCGCAGCCCGACCCGGTCCGATATGGACGGCACGAGCAGCGCGCCGACCACGTAGGCCCACATAAGGGCCGAGACGACGGCCCCGGCCGTGGCCGAGGTCATACCCTGCACGTCCACGAAATAGGTTGGTGCGTAGCCGATGATGCCGATATAGCCGCCCAGAAACAGCATGTGACAGGCCGCCAGAGTCCAGGCGTCCCGGATGCTGAGGACCTGACGGATCGCGGCCACGGTGCCCAGGTGCTCAGCCTCGGCCTCGTCCGGCTCGTGTACCCGGTCGCGGACCGTCATGAACCACAGCACCCCAATGACGGCCGTGGCCACACCGAGAATGATGCTCAGGCTGCGCCAGCCGCCGACCGGCTCCAGGACCAGCGGCGTCAGGGCCAGGGCCAGGGCCGCGCCCGCGCCGTAGCCGGCTTGGGTGACGCCATTGGCCATACCGAATTCTTCCGGCGCAAACCACATGCCCAGCGCCTTGGGCACGTTCGGAAACGTTAGGGCGAGGGCGACCCCGAACAGAAACATCCAGACATACATTGAACCGAAACCGGAGGCCGTGGCCCGCATGACCAGGGTGACCCCCATCAGTACCACCCCCAGACCGACAATTTTCTGGACTCCGTAGCGGTCACCCAGCAGCCCGCCAATCATGGCCGAGACCAGCGTGCCGAACGAGATGGCCGCCCACAGCATGCCCCAGTCCGTCATCTCCAATTCCAGCTCGGCCAGCACCTGGGCGACGACCATGACGATATACGTCCAGCCAAACCCAAAGGCAAAGGTAAAGACCAGAACGCCATTAGCAAGAACGAGCCAACGATAACTGCTGGGAGCCTGTGTGTCTGTCATAGGCTATGACCCTGCCACAGGGAGTCAGTCACGTCTATGGTCCGGCGGTGAATCTGCCCGGTGCTCTGGGAGGCGAAGCGTCCGGGTTGTCCTTCACCTATCGAGCCCGGCAGTGTAAGAGAGACTGTTCGGTGCAGGGGTACGATCCGCTTCACCGGCCCCGGCTTTGGAATACGGAGAGGATGGTCTTATGGTCCAGGCTGAAAACAAGGAACGTGACGGACTGCAACTCGGTATTTTCATGCCCAATTGCAGCGCCACCTACCATATCAGCAGCTATAAGCCCGAGCCCGACGACTGGACGTTTGCGTCAAATAAGCAGATCGCGCTTGCCGCTGAACAAGCCGGCTTCAACTTCCTGTTCCCGGTCAGCCGCTGGCGCGGGTTCGGCGGCTCGACCAATTATATGGGCTACTCGCAAGAGACCATGACCTGGGCAGCCGCGCTCCTGGCCGTTACCCAAACCATCCGGGTCTACTCGACCGTTCACGTGCCGGTCTTCCACCCGCTGGTCGCCGCCAAAATGGGGGCGACCCTGGACCATATCAGCCAGGGACGCTGGGGGATCAATATTGTCAGTGGCTGGAACGCGCACGACTTTGACATGATGGGCGTTGAACTCCTGCCCCATCAGGAACGCTATGCCCGCACGGCTGATTTTATCTCCATACTCAAAGGACTGTGGACGGCTGAGCCCGGCACGTTCAACTACGATTCGCCCTGGTATCGTATCACCGACGGGTATGTCATGCCGCAGCCGGTACAAAGGCCCCACCCGCCCATTGTGAATGCTGGCTCTTCGGCTGATGCCCGTGATGTGGTTGCCCGCTTATGCGACTGGATCTTTCTGAGCCCGCCAAATATTGAGGCGACGCGCGAGATGACGACCGATATCCGGGAGCGGGCGAAGGCGTATCAGCGCACGGTCCTGAGCGCGGGCTGTCCGTTTGTGCTGTGGCGCGAAACGGAAAAAGAAGCGGAAGAAGAGAAACAACGCATTATCGATGCCGCGGACGACGTGGCCCTGGAGAACTGGGCGCGCGGGCTGGGCCTGGAAAGCGGCTCGTTCGACAGTTTCACCAAAGAGATGTTTGTCATCGGCGGCGGCGCGCTGCCCATCGTGGGCACGGCCGAGCAGGTGGCCGAAAAACTCGTCCGTCTGTATATGCTTGGTCTGGACGGCGTGCTGCTGATCTTTCTCTCCTTTTATGACGACACCGTCCGTTTTGGCAAAGAGATCGTGCCTCTGCTCAAGCAGATGGATGTAGTGAAGTCGACGGAGGCGCATTGAATTAGCGGTGCTGACTCTCCCATGGACGCCAAAGACGAACACCACATCGACTTTTTATACCGGGCGCTGAACGACGCCCAGGAGACCATTCGGTCCACTGATGCGAAGGCCGAGATTGTTATTGTGCTCGTTGGTGGCGTCCTGGCCTTTATCGGGGCGATTCATGGCCGGATTGATACGCTGCCTCTACAGGCCCTGACGACCGTTGGACTGGTTCATGTGCTGATTGCCGCCGTGTGCGCGATCTGGGCGCTCAACCCACGGGTCAATCCCGAAGAGTTTATCGATGTGGACGGTGTGAAACCGCCGCCGTTGTATTACCTCCATATCAAACCCGCCGCGACCGGGTGGCGCATGTTTCTTCCCTGGCGCGCGGGGAATTATATGGAGCTGTCGGCCGCGGAATATCTGCGCCAACTCGAAGGGCTTGACGTGGACGGCCTCCGCCGGGTGCTGGTGTATGAACTCCTCAAGGTCTCGTTCATCCGGGAGGAAAAGCGGGTGCAGGTTGCCTGGGCCGTCCGTTTTATCCGAATGGCCGGCGGGTTCTTCGCTCTCCTGGTGGTGAGCCTGTATCTGCTGTGACGATTCGGGCTATATGGGGAGGGGTGTACCCCTCGCTCTACTGCGCCGTATATCCGCCATCCGCGGCCATGCTATGACCGGTCACAAACGACGCCGCGTCTGAACACAGCCACACCACGGTCTCTGCAATTTCTTCCGGCTCCCCAAGCCGGCCAACCGGCTCCAGGGCCAGGAGTCCTTCGGTCAGTTCGGGCTGGGCGTTGATGACGCCCTCAACCATCGGCGTTTGAATCACGCCCGGACAGACGGCATTCACCCGAATGCCGGACTTGGCGTATTCCAAGGCGGCTGTCTTGGTCAACCCGACCACGCCGTGCTTGGCGGCAACATATGCCGTCTGGCCGATAATACCGACCAAGCCGAGCACTGAGGCGGTATTGACAATGGCGCCACTGCCCTGTTTGAGCATCTGCGAAAGCTCGTGCTTCATGCACAGCCACACGCCCCGCAGATTGATGCTCATGACCCGATTCCAGTGCTCTTCAGAACAGTCCGTGGTCAGGGACAAATCACCGGCAATCCCGGCATTATTAAACGCGCAGTCGAGTCGGCCGTAGGTCTCGACCGTTTTGCTGATGAGGTGTTCGATCTCGCGTGCCTGGGCCACATCGGTTTGAATGAAGATGGCCTGCCCGCCGGTGTTGTGGATCAGGCTGACGGTTTCCTCGCCGCCTTCAACACTTACATCCGCCACAACGACTCTGGCCCCACAGCGCGCAAACGCGCGCGCTGTGGCACGTCCGATGCCTGAGCTTCCGCCGGTCACGAGAGCGACCTTGCCCTTGAATGTTTCTGTCATACGTCCTCCTTGCGTTCAGGGTAGCACCGGGCCGAAATTCTCGACAGCGCCTCCCGGCGTTACCGGGGCCGTCCCGCGGTCTCCTCTGGCCGGATCGTTGTGGGTTTGGTATGGTCCACGTTTCAGATGAGGAGGGGCTGCATGCATACGCCCACATTGAAGGGCCGTGTTGTGATTGGTTTGTGTCTGGTCGGAATCCTGGCGGGCGGCTGTACGTCCGGCGAACAGCCGGAAGGGGCCTCGCAACAGGCCGAACCAAAAGAGCCCGAAGCCGTTCAGATGGCCGCTGAAATAGCTCCGCTTGAGCCCACGGATGAGTACGATGTGATAGACCCGGACATGAGTTGCGAGGACGCGAGCCGCTTCTCGGTTCGAGCGGTTGAGCGTTTGGGCTATGAGGTGACGTCTTTCACGCCGGCTACGGACGACGCAGAGGGCAAGATCGAGGCGAAACAGATGGGCCGCTGGGGCGGAGAGGAGAATGTGTTCGTCACTATTACCTGCGGTTCGAACGGCGCCCGGATCGCCACTCGCTCAGATGTCACCCCGTGTGAGCAGGCGAATATGATAATGCGCCAGGCCGTGGAGAGCAGCGGGTTTACCGTCATCACCTATACCCCGGCTACCCTGCTGAAAGCCGGTCTGATTACCGGCGAAAAGGAGGGGGCGGAGCCGACCTCCATCACCATTACCTGTTATATCGAACGGAACCGGGTGGAGATGGATACCAGCGAGGACAGTCCGGTCCTGAGCAATGTGGACTTCTATCAGGCCCTGAGCGATTTTCAACTCGGGTTTTTTACTGCCTTTAACAAGCTGGAAGAGCGGGTGGCGAGAAACCCGGCGGATCAGGATCGTTTGTATGTGGCGCTACGTCCGCTCAATATGGTCGATAACCAGGTGGTCTTTGGGACCAAGGAGTTGGCCGTCCTGCCGATCAAGGTCAATATCTCGAATCCGACCCAGCAGACGTATCTGCTCGAAACCCAGCGGATCATGCTCATGGACGCTTCCGGGAAACGGGTGAAACCCATCAGCGAGGGCGAGACCGCTTTCCCCGCGCCGTCGCTGACAGACCGTTCCATTGGACCGGGGGCCAATATCCAGGGTTATTTATACTATCCGTTGGGAACGTATACGGGCGCGCGCGGATCGCTGGCCGACCGGCGTAATCAGGAGCGAGAAGGATTCAGCGTCGAGTTCAAACCGTGGTAAAGAGTAAACGTGTCCCCCAATAAATATGCACATGCTGGACACGTTTACTCTTTTGAGCAAAAGAGACGCAAAAACAGAATGGAGGACGCCGCATGGCAGACACATCGTATAAGGCTCAGATTGATCGTGAAAAGGTCCAGCAGATGGCCGAACACACCATGGGCTTTCTTGGGGGAGCCGTGATTTCCGCTATGATTTATCTGGGTGACAATATGGGTCTCTACCAGGCCCTGGACGGCGCCGGTCCGATGACGAGCGATGACCTGGCACAGAAAACCGGTCTGCACGAGCGCTGGCTGCGAGAATGGCTCGAAGGCCAGGCGGCCGCCGGCCTGCTTGAGTATAAGGGCAATCGCCAGTTTGAGTTATCCGCCGAAGCGGCCATGGTCTTATCGAACGAAAACAGCCCGGCATTCATGGCCGGCGGGTTCTGTTCGTTGCCGCAACAGATGGGGGTGATAGAGCGACTCCCGGAGTCGTTCAAGACCGGCCTGGGCTTACCCTATGATGCATTCGGACCCGAGGGCGCGCGCGGGGTCGAGCGTTTTCTGGCTCCGTGGTTCCAGGCTCACCTCGTCCCCAAGGCGCTCCCCGCTCTGGACGGAGTGGTCCCTAAGCTTGACGCCGGGGCAAGAGTGGCCGATGTCGGTTGTGGGGGCGGGGTGGCGCTGATCAAGATCGCCGAAGCCTTTCCGCAGGCCGAGTGTCACGGCTACGATATTTCGGAATACGCCCTGGCCAGGGCCGAGGAGAATAAGGCCAAAGCCGGGGTGCAGAACGTCGCCTTTCATGATGCGAACGGTGACGCGATTCCCGACGATAAGAGCTTTGATTTCATTACCACCTTTGATTGCCTGCACGATATGGCCAACCCCACGCCGGTCATCCAGGCGATCTATAATGCGCTTAAACCGGACGGCACCTGGCTGATCGCGGACATTCATAGCATGCCGACGTTTGAGGAAAATCTGGAGCAGAACCCGCTCGCCCCGCTGATGTACGGGTTTTCGGTCATGTGCTGCATGTCTTCCGCCATGTCCACGCCGGACGGTGAGGGCCTGGGCACCTTGGGCTTTACCGAACCGGTCGCGCGCAGGATGGTGGGCAGCGCCGGCTTCAGCCGCTTCAAACGCCACGATTTTGATAATCCGATCAACGCCTATTACGAGGTCCGGCCGTAGGGGAGGGGCTCGTCTTCCCTTGTCGGGGCGGTTCACGAACCGCCCCGCCTGCCTAATAGCGCTCAATCACCTGCTGGGCAAAATCCTTGAACACGTTTCGCGCCTGGTCCATGGACGGTAGCAGGGTGACTTCCTGGAGCCCGGCTTTTTCTGACTTCCGGAGCTCGTGAATGATTTCATCCGGCTCGCCCACCAGGCAGGTGCCCTTGATCGTCTCGGGGGTGACAAAGCGACGTTCCTCGGGCACGAGGAAGGTGCAGTGGCCGTTGTGGATTTGGAGGTAACGCTTTTCACGCGGCGTTTCCATCTTTTCCACCGAGGCGCAATACTCGTCCCAGATGCCCTTATAGGCTTCAGGCACGACGCTCTCATCTTTGGTCTGCTGGTAGATCTCCCACACAAAATGAATAATGGCCGTGACGTAGGAGCCGCATTCGTCAATCACCCGATCGGAGGTCAGGGGCTCGCCCGGCTTGAGCACAACCGCCGACGTAAAGGCGGCCACAAAGAAGTCATCCGAAAACGTCCGTCCGGCCCGTTCCGCGCCTTCTTTCACCAGAGACAGATGGTGGGAGACGACGTCCGCGCGCTCGTTGAAGACCGATACCAGGCCATCGCCGTACTCGCCTGCGGTGCGCAGGGCCCGCGGGCCGTTGGCCGCGACGTAGATGGGCACCGGGTTTTCCAGATTGACGAAACGCAAATCCTGGTGCAGGAAGCGAATCGTCCGGGTGGTCTCGCCATAGGTATACTCGACTTCTCCGCCGCCCAGCAGCGCGCGAACGACGCGCAGGTATTCGCGAAAGTCGCGAATTTTCATGGGCTGCATGCCCATGACGCGCATGGCGGTATGGCCGGTACCGATGCCGAGGAACACGCGGCCCGGCGCAAGCTGGTTGATGGACGCGATCGAATGAGCCGTGACCGGGGCAATACGGGTGCCGGGAATCGCCACGCCGGTGCCGAGTTGAATGCGCGACGTGTTCTGCGCCGCCAGGGCCATGGTGGCATAGCAGTCGGACCAGATCATCTGGGAGTCGGGGATCCAGGCCATGTCAAAGCCACAGTCCTCGGCGTATTTGACGAGCTGCCAGTCGTCGATTTTTGTTGAAACGGAAATGCCAAATTTCATGCTGTCCTCCTTGTATATGACCGGGTTCCCATTACGTCCGGTCAGGAATGCTATGGCCGGTCAGGCCGGCCGTCAA
>WTHD01000310.1:0-2222 GCA_011523265.1 Candidatus Binatota bacterium | reverse complement strand
CGGGTTCCCATTACGTCCGGTCAGGAATGCTATGGCCGGTCAGGCCGGCCGTCAAGCTGGGCCGAGCGCTTCTCTTTCCGGAGCAATTCAGATACACCGACTCCGAAGAGTAAACGTATCCAGCTTTGCCTGCGTGTTTGGAGGATACGTTTGCTCTTTTATTCGTAGAGGGAGGGAAATGTGAAACCACTCGAAGGTCTGGTTGTCCTGGATCTCACCCGTTTTCTGGCCGGCCCGTACTGCACTCTGTTGCTCGGCGGGCTGGGAGCCGATGTCATGAAAATCGAGCCACCCCAGGGCGGCGAAGCTCACCGCAACCGCGCGCCGTTTGCCGGACCGCAGGGAGCGAGTATGTCCCGGCAAACGGAAGATGACATCGGGCTGATGGTGCTCCACCGGGCGCGCAATAAGAAGAGCATCACCCTCAATCTGCGCGACCCGCAGGGTACGGCCCTGTTCAAACAGCTCGTGAAAAAGGCGGACGTGGTGGTGGAGAATTTTTCGCCGGGGACAATCGACAAAATGGGGCTCGGCTATGAGACCCTGCGCGCCTGTAACCCGCGTATTATTCTGTGCTCGATTTCAGGCTTTGGCCAGCACGGACCCCGCCGTGACTGGCGGGCGTATGATCCGATCATTCAGGCCGCCAGCGGCATCAATAGCGTCACCGGCTTTGCGGACCATCCTCCGGCGCGCTGCGGGGCCGCGATCAGCGATACCACGGCTCCGCTGTTTGCCCTGATCGGGATTCTGTCCGCCTTGCAGTTGCGCGAAAAAACGGGTAGCGGCGAGTGGGTCGATACCTCCATGCAGGACGGCACGTTCTTCCTGCTGCCGGACCTGATCGAGCATATGGCCGCGGGTCTGGCTCCCGAACGCCGGGGGAATACGCATCCGGGCGGGGTGCCGTTCAACGTCTATCATGCCAAGGACGGCTATGTGTCCATCTGTGCGGTCTCGGCCCAGAACTGGAAGAGTCTGCTCGGAGCCCTGAATCGGGAAGACCTGCTTGACGATCCCAGATTCGCCAACCTGCAGCAGCGCATGAAATATCGTGACGATGTCGACGCGGTGGTCCAGGCCTGGATTGGACAGCACACGGTCGAGGAAGCGGTGGTGCATCTTCAGCAGTGCGAAGTGCCGGCCGGGCCGGTCCTGAGCCCGGCCGAGCTGGTCGAAGACGACCATCTGATCGAACGCGAGATGGTCGTGGACGTGCCGCATCCCCGGCATGGTGAACTGTCGGGCGTGAAAGGGTTTGGCCTACCGATCAAGTTTGTCGGCAAGTCCTTCGGCTTTGATCAACCCTGCCCGGAGGTCGGCCAGCATAATGAAGAGGTCTACGGCGGGCTGCTCGAACTCGACGCCGCGCAGCTCGAAGCCTTACAGGCAAATGGTGTCATCTAGTGCAGCTAGGCGGATGAGTCGAGCGGAGTCCGACCTGTCCGTTGACCCAGTAGTTTGATGCGTTCCTAGTCAATATCCCCTGAAGGAGAGCACGCGTGCCGGAATCCGAACGTGAGCCGTTTCAACTTGGCATCTTCATGCCCAATTGCAGCCATGCCTACTGCATCAGCAGCTATAAACCCGAACCCGACGACTGGACGTATGAGTCCAATAAAAACATCGCCCAGGCGGCCGAGGTCGCGGGGTTTGACTTTCTGTTTCCGGTCAGCCGCTGGCGCGGGTTTGGTGGCGAGACCAATTATCTGGGGACCTCGCTCGAAACCATGACCTGGGCCGCCGCCATTCTGGCGGCCACGCAAACCATTCGGGTGTACTCAACCGTTCACGTGCCGGTTTTCCACCCGCTCGTAGCGGCCAAGATGGGCGGGACATTGGACCATATCGGACAGGGCCGCTGGGGTATCAACATCGTCAGCGGCTGGAGCGCCACCGAGTTCGGCATGATGGGCATTGAACTGCTGCCGCATGCCGAACGCTATCAACGGACCGCGGCGTTTATTGAAATCCTCAAAGGACTGTGGACCCAGGAGCCGGGCTCTTTTACGCATGTTTCCCCCTGGTACCAAATCACCGACGGCTATGTGATGCCCCAGCCGATGGAGCAACCCCACCCGCCGATTGTGAACGCACGCAGCTCTGATGCGGCGCGCGACCTGGTGACCCGCCTGTGCGACTGGGCCTTTATCGCCCCGCCTTCGGCCGAAGCCACACCCGAAATGGCAGACGACTTCAAGCAACGGGCGCAGGGCTATGGC
>WTHD01000157.1 GCA_011523265.1 Candidatus Binatota bacterium | reverse complement strand
GGCCAGGCACACGAGCGAGCCCAGTTGATTGGTGCCGCGCACGGTGCAGCCGACCCGACAGTGATCTCCCAGGGCCTGGGCCGCCGTCACCTCACCCTGCAGGGTCACCACATGCCCGGCCCGAAACGGCTCGATCGCACGCATGAGCAAGCGGCCGCCGGAGTAAAACGCGGACAGCGGAAACGACAGAGTGAGCATCTGCTCCACGTAGGACATGGAGGCCGGCCCGGCGTTGACGGCCCCGCCAAAAATGTTCTGGCGCGCAAACTCCTCGTCCGTATGGATATTGCTCGTCATGAGCCGGCCCGCCAACTGGATATCGTTATAGCCCAGAATCGTGTCCTGACTCTCCGTGACCCGGAGCGTCGGCAGCGTGCTGCCCACCGTGGCGTGCTCGGCCGTCAGGACCCGACGCGCTTCGGCCACAGGCTGCCCAGGCTTGACGGTCGTTTCCCCCGCCTCGGCCCCTCCTGAGGCCGGTACGGTCTTCTGTCCCTGGGCATAGGCGAAGATGCAGGTGTAATCGTAGTCGGCGACCATGACCCCGCGTTGGTTCACCGCTTCCACGCGAAAGGTCACAAACCTGCTGCCGCGTCGTTCATACTTGTCCAGGACCCGACGGGTGGCGGTGATGCAATCGCCGACCGCGACCGGCGCGTGCCACCGAATGTCGCACTTGGCAAACGGCGTCTGGCGGCGCGCGGTCTTGGAGTCTTCGAGCGCCACAAAACCGTTATTCTCCGCCAGGTCGTAGCGCAGCAGCGGCGCGTAGGCCAACACCATGCTGGGCATGGCCAGGACTGCGGACAGGTGTGCCGCATCGTTGGTCTGATCCAGTTCCGACCCACGGGCGTGTTGGGTGGCCTGGGCGTACTCGCGCAGCGTGTCCGTGGTGATGGTGACCGTGGTCTCGGTTCCGGTCTGACCAATGGCCACCGCGTCATAGTCCCATAGTTTCTCGGGCTCGTTGGGCATGCATTCCCTCCCTGCTCGTCCGTCCGAGGCTCCAGCCTACTCGAGACTGCTCCGGGGTGCAATTTGCGGTAGCTTGCCAAGAGACGACTCTGTAAGGGTATAAGGGGGAAAGCCTCCTGGGGAGAATCAGCGGAGGGGGCCGCAGGCTGGCCCTGGGACGACCGGCAGAGGAAAGGAGCAGAGCAATGAGTGCAATTGGAGAGAAGATTTCAGACTACACCGGGAAGGTCACGTCGGTGACGCTGACGGAGGCAGGCTCCGTTATGAATGCAGAGGGAGAAGCCGGACCGTTCGGTACCTACCTGTATACGGCAACGTTCGGTCCGGCGGTGGGTCCGGCGGGAGAAACGGGCCCACTGACGGGCCGGGTCCAGGATTTTCGTCCGGATGGCAGCGTGGTGCCTCAAGTCGTCACGGGGGTGTGGCGTAAGAGCGGGCACCGCCAGTGGGAAGTGAAGGCGATCAACATGGCCGCAGACGGGAAGTGCCTTTTCTTCGTCGAAGTGTGGGATTTGGCGACGCGGTCGCTCTCGGGCACGATCTACGCCTTGGACTAAGCTTCATCGCCTCCGAGATTCAAGCTCCGGAGGCGATGATGGTCGTTGACAGGCCATTTTCAGCGGGGTATCTCACGTCCACCATATGTCCGCCGTCGGGTTGTTCCCTGGTTCCCTATCACGAGAGCAAGCCGTCCAGACCGATAGAGCCCTGTTATGAGTCAAGAAGGAAAACCATTTCTGTTGCAGATGTCCGCGGATCACATGTTGGCCCAGGCGCGCGAGATGACCGGTATCGACATCATCGATGAAGCGGCCGTGGAACCGTTCCGGATCTTACACGCCGCGTATAATACCGATGCCTGCCTGCACGAACAGGGCGCGGTCGCCATTGAAAAAAAATTATTGCGCCTGCTCTGTAACCGCTTGCGGATGCAGCGGGACTTTGCCCAGCATCCGGAAATTGCCGAGATTCAGATTCAAAGTCCGACCTTTGTCTATGGCCAGCTGCGAAGCGGCACCACAAAGATACAGAAGCTCCTGGCGGCCTCCGGGGATTTTCACTATCTCCCCTTCTGGTGGACGTATAATCCGTCGCTGCTCACCGGGTCCATGACGGAGTCACCGCAACCCCGGATCGAGGAAGCGGACGCATTTATCCGCTGGTTCGACAGCATGTCACCGGATGCCAAGTTGGGGCACCGTTTTCAAACCTTTGAACCGGAGGAGGAAAGCCTCTTACTCGAACACAGCTTGGTCAGCGGCGTATTCATCGCGTTCAATACGATGAGCAGTTATATGCAGTGGTTTGCCACCCAGAACCCGACCATGACCGTAGAATATCTGCGCGATATGCTGAAATACCTGCAATGGCAATCGGGCGAAAACAAGCCCTGGGTCTTAAAAAGTCCGCTGTGGTGCGGCCTGGAACCGTTTATTATTGATGTCTTTCCAGATGCCCGCCTGCTCATGACCCATCGCACTCCGCACAAGACCATCCCCAGCCTGTTCCGCTTACTGGACACCTTTCACACCCCGTTTTCCGACAAGCCCCCGGAGTATGAAATACTCAGAATGGGGCTCGCGATGGGCATGGAGCAGCATCTCAAGGTCCGGCAGAGCCGACCAGACATCAAGATTCTGGACATTCCCTATAACGAAGTCACTGGCCCCAGTGAGGACATCGCCACCAAGATCTATCACTTCTGTGGCATGCCCTTGCGTGAGGAGGCCCTACAAAACATACGCAACTGGGAGGCGGCGAATCCCATCCACAAATTAGGCGCATTCACCTATGACCAGGCAGACTATCAGTTGACACAAGACCTGATTAATCAGGACTTTGCCTCTTATCTGGAGTTTCTCAACAGCACGTTTCCGGCAATCTCGAACGCTCAATAAACAATGACGTGCGTGTGACCGGGTGATACGGGCTCTTGCAAAGACAAACCCGGTGTGACACCATCGGCTATCTTTAACTGGAGGGCATGTTATGGGGCTCAACAGCATCGAGAACAACACTGTAGGGGTTAATTCGTCGGCCTATGTGCCTCCCCTCCAACTCACCGTCGGGCAGCCGACACCCATCGCGGCGAACGGCGGTTTGTCCTACATGTCGTTCGATCAGGACGGGGATGCGGGAACCGCGGCGGCGATGGAGGCGGCGATCCGCCAGGTTGCCGAGGGCGAAGGGCAAGCCGTCATCGACATGATCGAGAACGCCCCTCCCGGCCCGATCGAGACCAGGTGGGGTCTTGGCTTTCGGAGCTACGACGAGTGCCTGGACTATATTCGGGCGAACAACATCGAGGCCCCTGAAGGCGGCG
>WTHD01000172.1 GCA_011523265.1 Candidatus Binatota bacterium | reverse complement strand
GGTTCGCCTCCACCTGGGCGATACGCTCGTTGGTGGCCGCCAGTTCGGCTTTCAGGTTCGCCTCCACCTGGGCGATACGCTCGTTGGTGGCCGCCAGTTCGGCTTTCAGGTTCGCCTCCACCTGGGCGATACGCTCGTTGGTGGCCGCCAGTTCGGCTTTCAGGTTCGCCTCCACCTGGGCGATACGCTCGTTGGTGGCCGCCAGTTCGGCTTTCAGATTGGCTTCCACCTGGGCCACCCCCACCCGCGTCGCCAACTCGCTGGTGAGCAGTTCCACCTGCTTTTCGGCCAGCGTCTCGGCTATCGCCTCCGCCATGCCGGCAGCCACCAGATCTCGCACGAACCGGTGGGTGTCAAACATCATACGCTCGCTCATGCCGCCGAGCATAAACCCCGGGAAGCCCTGGGACAAGCCTCCCACCCTCGTTGGGATTGATGCGCGGGGTGGCAGGCAGTGGCGAACTATTTCGACAGTAGCACTTCCTCGCGGCTCTCCCCACGAAAAACCTGAACTCGTATTGGGTCGGGGGCAGGGGGGGCCGTTGCCGGAGGCGGGAGCAGCCGGTTGAGGCCGACCGGCGTGCGCCAGCCCGTGTCGTCGGTCTGGCCGAGGGGGCGCAGGGCGAGGGCCAGGCTGCCCCGGGTGCTGGCCAGCACGAGTTGGTCGGCTTCCGGGGGGCGCACCTCAAGGGTCACGGTCGTGCCGTCGTCCTGGGGGGTGGGGTCGTCCTCCGACGCTGTGTAGTTGACGTTCTGGATGCGACGGCCGACGGCGACGACGCGGAGGTCCTCAAGCACGGTTCGGCTGAAGGAGTTGAGTTGGCTAGGGTCATCCGATGCAACCTGCATGGTGAAAATGACATCAACCCGGTCTCCTGGCGCAATCATCCCGGCGTGGCTGGTCTCATGATCGACGGGGATGGTGATGGCCCGGCGGTCGGGCAGCAGCACGGCGGCCAGGAATCCATCCTGACCGGGCCAGATGAGCCCGGCGTCCGTCAGCGGCATTCCAACCAGAAACGGGATGCGGGTCACGGCCCCGATGGCTGAGGGGGGCTCCTGGGCCGTATCGTCCGGTTCTTTGCGGATATGGCCGGACAGGACGTTCTGGGCTTCCAGTGGCACATAGGTGAGGTCGTTCGCCGTGAGGAGGGTCCCGGCCGGCAGGTTACGGGCCGCGGCAAGGACTTCTACCGGGGGAATGACCGGTTCGGGCGGCGGGGCTACGATGGGCTCCGACTCCAGCGCGACGGTCTCTTCTTCGTCCGGGCCGAAATACAGCCACATGCTGACCGAGAGGGCAATGGCCGCAGGAATAATCCCCAACAGGACAACGAGGATGAGGGTTCGATAGCGTCGCATCCGCACTCACTCCGTCAGACGGAAAGGGCCCGCAGGGCCAGGAGCACGATAACCGGCGGGGCAATCGCAACCGCAAAGGGCAGGTTGGTGCGCAGCCGGCGGGTCCGCTCGAAGGGCAGCAGGGCGAACAGGACGAGGCTGAGGCTGAGCAGTCCCAGACCGACCAGAAAGAACGTCAGGCCGTGCGGACCGACCCACAGACCGGCAACGGCCATGAGCTTGCCGTCGCCCCCGCCGAGCCCGCCAAAGGCAAAAAAGGTAAACCCTATCAGCAACAGGACCGCCCCGATGGCGATATGGGTCCACAGCGGCGCCAGATGACCGCTGGTCAGCGTGTAGAGGATGAAGAGGAACAGCAGGGTAAGCGGAACAGTATCCGGAATCCAACGGCCGGTCAGGTCGGAAACGATGGCCGCCCCGAAGAGACCGCAACCCAGAAGCAAGAGACAGGATTCGAGCATGGTGCTGTTCTCCGCCAGCATCCTACACGGTCGCATGGCTTACTCGCTACGTCGTCTCTTGCTGAGGCGCAGTCCGCAGTACGGAGAATATCCGCTGTAAAATGTCGGTCGCTTCCTCTTGGACCCGGGCTGCGTCGTCAGGGGCCGCGTGAGCGACATACATGCCCGATTCGAATAATGCCGCCCATAGGATAGCGCTCAATGGGCCAACTGGTATCTGTTCGACCTCGCCAGTGTCCATCAAATGCGTGAGCGTATTACGTAAAAATATCAGGCCAGGCGAATTGTCTCGCACGACAGCCAAGCCCAGCACGGCCGGGCCATCAGTAAATACGATACGCTGTACGTCCGGGTCCCGAATGGTTTCTAAAAAAACTTGGAAACCTGCTCCCGCAAACCTCTGCCATGGGTCTCCCTCAGCCGCCTGTATGGTCTCTGTAATGAGTCGAACACGCTCTAGTCTGACTTCCTCAAAGACCGCCTTGAAGATATCAGTCTTATCGCGATAGTGATAATACAACGCGCCTCGGGTCACGTGAGCGCGCTGTACGATCTCCTCGGTCGAGGTGCTGGCATATCCCTTTTCGGTAAAGAGTTTCCGAGCGGCACGCAGCAATATCTCCCGAGTTTGTTGAGACTGTTCGGCCTTTGGTATTCCCGGCATGGCTGGTATCTCGAAATTGTACGGCGACCGGACAAATATAGCATACAATCTCCATGTACATCAAACACAGCTCCAATGTTCAGCATTGGACATTCGACGGGCACATTATCAGCCGCCGGGGAAGGGCTGAACGGCTGCCGAAGGGGAAGAACTTCAAGATGGATGTAGGCTGTTGTTTTTACTGGAGCAGGTTTCGGGGTGGTGTAGCGAGGTGCTAGCCATAGTACCGGGGATGGCTGACCCGCTCAGCCGGGGAGCAAACCTCAAGCGCACCCCTGAGGGCGCCCCCGGACGCTACACTCATGTGAATTTTGCTCCAGCTAAAAAATTTCAAACTGAGACACTACCGGAATATGCCTGCGGCGAGTGCTCTTGACGGCTGCGGTATTCTCTCCGAGGCATTCTCGTGTGAGGAAGGATGTGATGACTGAGTGTGAGGATTTTCGCCCAATACAATCCTCATTTTACAGAGCAAACTGTATCAGTGCCGAGGAAAGGGGATAGTCCCCAAGTCTGGTCTGTGGCATGCTGCCTGTCTGTTTTTTGCTGTGAGGAGAGCTTCAGATCGAGAGAGCGATAGATGGTAGAGAATCACATCCCTCATTCCCACGTTAAGGAAAAGGGCATCGTCAGCGCGGCACCGGTGTGGCTGTTTGCCGGAACGCTATTCGTGAGCGCGACCCTCTTGTTCTGGATTCAACCCCTGTTCGCAAAAATGGTCCTGCCGCTGCTCGGCGGCTCGCCGTCGGTCTGGAACACCGCCATGGTGTTCTTCCAGGCCGTCCTGCTGGCCGGCTATGCCTATGCTCACCTGCTCAGCCGCCGGTGTGGCCAGCGCAGCCAGATTCTCCTGCACCTCGGCGTGTTGGCGATAGCGGCGCTCGCCCTGCCAATCGGCGTCGCTCACGGCTGGCGTCCCGATGCCGGCACACCGCCGACGCTGTGGCTGCTGGGTCTACTCGGCGCCTCAATCGGTGCGCCTTTCTTTGCTGTGGCCACGACCGCTCCCCTGCTCCAGCGCTGGTTTTCCCAGACCGGCCATCCCCACGCCCACGACCCCTATTTCCTGTACGGCGCGAGCAACCTGGGCAGTATTCTCGCCCTGCTGGCGTTTCCGTTCGTACTCGAACCGCTGCTCAGCAGCCGCGCCTAGGCCGTCGCCTGGACCCTGGGTTTTGCCGTCCTGGCCGTGGCCATCGCCGGGTGTGGCAGCCTGGTCTGGCGACGCCCCGTCAGCCTCACGCCCACGTCCGAAACAGCAACGCGCCCGAACTGGCCGCAGCGCCTGAGCTGGATCGCCTATGCCGCGCTGCCCTCTTCCCTGCTGCTCGCCGTCACCACCCACATCTCCACCGACATCGCCCCCGCTCCCCTGCTGTGGGTGGTCCCCCTGACCCTGTACTTGCTCACCTTCGTCATCGCCTTTGCCCGCCGCCCGCCGATTCCGCACGGATTCGTCGTGCGGATTATGCCCCTGGCCCTGATGAGTCTGGTCGCGACGGTCGCCTTTCGCGAACCAGTCGGCGTATTCCTCCCTCTGCACCTGGTCGTGTTTTTCGTCATCACCCTGATGTGTCATGGCGAACTGGTTCGTCGCCGTCCCGGGGTGGCATCCCTGACCGAATTTTACCTGTGCATGTCGCTCGGCGGCGTCCTTGGCGGCGCGTGCATCGCCTTGGGTGCACCGCTGCTGTTCGACTCGGTCTTTGAGTACCCGCTGAGCCTGGCACTGGCCGCAGCCCTGCTGCCCGGCGCAAGCATCAGGGCCAAGCGAGGCGATATCATCCTCGCCCTGCTCATCCTGGCCGTGTTGGTCGGCGGTCAGGCCGGCGCGACCGGTCTCGGCTACCCGCTCAGCAGCTTTATCGTCTACTGCATCTGTGCCGCTTTTGTCCTGGTCGTCTTTGCCCTCAAAAATCGTCCGCTCGGCTTTGCGCTGTGCATTGGTGCCATATTCGTTGGCGGCTCATACGCCTCGACCAGCCATGGGACCCTGTGGCAGGGCCGCAGCTTCTTTGGCGTCTATCGGGTAAGCGAGTCCGCCGACCCACCAACCCGCAGCCTGTTCCACGGCACCACCAACCACGGCGGCCAACTGATGGCAGACAACGGCGATATCAGCCCGACGACCTATCACACGGCTTCAAGTCCAATTGTCGAGGTGCTGCTCGCCACACAGGCGCACGGTGTCGGTCAGCGCGTCGGGGTGGTCGGTCTGGGGGCCGGTGCCCTCGCCTACTGGCGGCGTCCCGAGGATGACTGGCGCTATTACGAGATTGATCCGTTGATTATCTGGCTGGCGGTCGAGAGCGGCTGGTTCGAGCTGATGCCGCGTGGCCCCGAGTCTATCCCCATTGTACTGGGCGACGCCCGCCTGACCCTGGCCGAAGAACCCGACAGCCGCTTCGATCTGTTGATCATGGAGGCGTATTCATCCGATGCCATCCCCATGCACCTGCTGACCCGCGAGGCCGTGGCCCTGTATATGGACAAACTGGCCGAGGACGGCCTGCTGGCCATGCACATCTCGAACCGCTTTCTCGACCTGGAACTGGTGGTCGCCCGTATCGTCGAACAGGCCGGCTACGCTGCCCGGGTTGCCTTCCGCGAGGAGGATGACATTGACGAGGAGACCGACCCCACCGGCAGCCCATCGCACTGGGTGCTGATTGCTCGTTCGCAGGCAACGCTCGATGGGCTCACGCTGAGCGAGGTCTGGCAGCCTCTTGAAGCGCCGTCGGAGGGACGCGTGTGGAGCGACGATTTCTCCAACCTGCTCGAAGTGATCCGCTGGAAGTAAGGCCGCCCGCCCTGATTCTCAAGACGTTCAGCCTGAGAAGAAACTATTGGGGGGTATGCCTGCGGCGAGCATTCTTGACGGCTGCGGTATTCTCTCCGAGACGTTCTCGTGATAGGAGGGACGCAATGACTGAGTTTGAAGCCGCCACCGTTGCCTTTCAGCAGGCCAGCCTGGAGATTCACCGGACCAGCCTGGAGATTCAGCAGGCTGGTCTGGAGATTAGCCGGGCCACCTTATGGGTCGGGCTCGTGCAGGCCGGGGTGGCCTTGCTGGTTGGGGCCGTACAATGTGGCTTGATTTACGCCGGGCTGCGCTATATGCGACGTGCCGCCGACCATCGAGACCAGCAGCACGAGGAAACCATGCGGGTCCTGGAAGCCCAAACAGCCGCCCAGCAGGGTCGGCACGAGGAGACCATGCGGGCCCTGGAAGCCCTGATTCTCCGCACGGCACCGCCTACGCCGACACAATAGGGGCTCGCCTATGTCGCTCCTACGAGAAAGAAGCACTCGCTTCTTGCAAAGGTCTTGGTTGTGCCATCGGTCCTCATTGAGTTGAATCGGGCTTAGTCTCTCTAGTGCGAGGTCTGAAATATGATAGGCTGGTGTATAAGAGATTGATAGAGAGCAGGAATTCAGGGGGCGACGATGGGGTTCATGGCAAGCGAAGTGTACGACGCCCTGATTGAGGCGGGTGCCTCGGAGGCCAAGGCCAGGGCTGCCGCTGAGGTCATTCCGATCAGTCACGAGTTGGCAACCAAGGCGGACATTGCCGAAATCAAGACAGACATCGCTGAAATCAAGGTGTTCGTGATGAAGGCCGGAATCACGATTGCCGGCCTTGCGGTTCTGCTGAACAGGTTCCTGGACTGGCTGGTCCGCTAGGCGACTCTATACCCATTACAACTTTACGACAATTCGCGCTTATACACGCTCATGGCTCGTTTCCGTTCGGGGGCATAGGCGTGCCATTTTGCCGCAGGGACTGCGTCCGGTTTGACCTGGTGAAAATCAAACCGCTCAAAAAGCCTTCGTGCGCCCTCTTGGTTGGTACAGGCGAAGAGATAGGTCAGGCCGCGTTCCCGCCCTTCGGTGATCGCTTTCCCAACCAGGCGGCTGCCAATTCCTTCGCCGTGGAATCGCCTGAGGGTGTAGAGACCAGCTATTTCTCCTGCATTGTCATCGGCATACGGCAAGAGGGCGCACAACCCAACGAGGTCGCGCTCTTTCCCAAGCCGCGCACCATAGCCGTGCAGCAACAACTGACTGATCTCGGAAGGAGTCCGTTTTTTGAGCGCTCCTTCCTGTTCGCCTCGCTGTATGAGCCGTTCGGCTTCGGGAAAATCATCCAGGGCCAAGCGTTCCGCCTGACAGTAGTCTGTCAGGGTAAAAAACGTCCCACACCCTTCGTAGGTAAAGAGTTCTTTTGCCAGGCTCGCCGGCGAGCACAGAGAGACTGAAGCAATGCCGCCTTCCAAGGCTAACCGCGCTGTTTCCAGTTGCCGGTGCCGCTCGTGCGGTAGTTCCCCGCGCGCGCCATGAGTCTGCAATTCTTCCAGGTGCGAACCGTTCAGAAAGGATAACGGCGCGCCGCCGGCCGTTAATCCACCCCGCGGGTCCAGGATCACGAGCTTATAAACGGTGAGGCGATTGGCGAGTTGCTGTGCGTTCTGAAGGGCTGGCAGGCGGGCATGGACCGGCCAGAGCCCTATGAAAACGGGAACTGTGCGCAGGGTTTCCAGAATGATGAGACAGCGCTGGTCTTCAGCGCTCTCAGGCAACAGGAGTACGGGAGCAGGGATGTCGTTCAGCGGCGGGTGAGACAGCTGTATATGCAGGCCATCAATAGCACGGCGCTCCGGTGTGGAGGCGTCTGTTTCCATGAGCACAATCACTCGGGTTTCATTCAACACCAGCGTGCGCAGGACCGCCTGGATCGCGTCTCGGTCCCCGGGCGCGGTGATATCCTTTGCCCGCAGAGCGAACAGAAGACTCTTTTCCCGAAATTCTTTGAGGTAGAAATCCTTCTCCGCGGTTGAAAAATCAGGCGACGTGGTTTTCATCTCGGCTTCGCACTAAGCTTTTCAGCCTAACAATTGTTTTTGGAAAGCGTCCTTCCCCGGACTCTCCCATGCAGCGCAGATTTCCTGCTGTCGATCAACCACAAAGAGGAGCAGGTCCTGCACCGGGAACGAGGTCAGTTGCTCAAGGGCCAGAGCGCTGGGTCCAAGCCGTGTATACATAACGCTGTGCTCTTTTCCTGAGAGACCTATCCCTCCCAGGGAAAAGTCAGCAATAACCCATTTGCCGCCTTCGAGAAACGCCAGTGGAATCCGCCCGGTGAGGAGCATATTGCCGACAGGCAGAACAAATTCCTCGTCTACAATGGACTTGGGAGCGGTATGAATACGTGGCCAGAGCGCGGCCCTGACAATATACTGCCGCGCGTCGTCGGGGAAAGGGGCGTCCGAGGCATGGCTGTTATTGTCCTGCGCAGCTGATGCCGCCTGGAGAGATGCTTCCACTGATTGGTCTTGCCTCAGGTGTACGGCCGTCTGCGTAATAAGACGATCCAACTGCGCCTGTTGCTGCGATGCATTTTCCCGCTGAAGTATCTTCTGGGCTTGTCGCTTTCGCCGCCCTTTGGCAATGAGGCGTCGTCTGTCCGTTACCCAGTCTATATCGGAAGGCTGAGCATCGGCAGCAGTCGGCTTTTCCTGGGAATCAGTCAACTCAGGCCCGGACAAAATCTGAGGTTGGTCCGTTTGGTTGGCATCGCTCTGATGGATAGTTTGCCGCTCTGGGCCGGGGAGGTCGCGTAGGACCGTATGCAGCACAGTGCTTTTTTTTCTCGTCTCTGACGGTGGGGGTACAGGAAACACGACATATTCCCGAGCGCGCGTTGCCGCCACATACCAAAGCCGTCTCTCCTCGGCAGCTTCCTGTTGGCGTTCTCGGGCCTCAGCCTCCTGCCAGCCCAGGGTGCAACACTGGAGGGAGCGCGGACCAAGGTGGAGTTCAAGACGAGCGTCTTTGCGTCTGACCAGGCCGGGACGGGTCAACCGGTTGGGCGGCGCTCCAGACTCCGCCACAACGACAAGCAGAAATTCCAGTCCTTTGGCTTTATGAATTGTCAGGACATGAAGCGCGTCTTGCGGCTCATCAAGAGCACTCGCTTGCTCGGGCTGCCCTCCATCGGATTCATCTAGTGCAGAGGCGAGCAGACGGTCGAAAAAGTCCGGGGAGAAATCCTGTGCAGTTCCGTATTGGCCGGACATCCCGCGTAGCGCCTCAACACGTTGAAGCATTGCGTGGAGCCGCTGTTGTCCGTGGGGTTGGCAGGCCAATAGCGGGAGCAAAGGAGTGTGGGTATAGATCTCGGTGAGCAGAGCAGAGAGACCGGCTCCGATGCTGTGAGCACTCTGCACAGTCCGGGACAGCCTCTGGTGCAGGGTGCGCAGTACCGCAAAAGCGGCATGGAACCGGTCAGCACAGGGAAGCTGTTCCGGGACTCTGCCGCCAAGATAATCGAAGGCCCCGCCGGCACAGCGAAATTGTGCCAGCTCTTCGTCTGAAAAGCCAAAGAGTGATGAGCGCAAGGTTGCCACCAGGGCCGTGGTGTCCGCGGGATGGACCAGTGTCCGTACACACGCCTGTATATCGGTCCGTTCCTGACTTGCCGCCGCCCGCCGCCCGCCCGTGCTTCGGTACGGGACACTGGCATCTCGTAGAGCCCGTTCATACAGCTCTACGCCTCGATTCGTCCGACACAGGATAGCGATATCGCTATACCTCAGAGGCTGGCCTGTTTGTGTTGCCAGCGCCTGCTGCTCAACGCTGTGACGAATAAACTGCGCCGTGCAGCGCGCTTCGAGCGTACCCTGGTTCCCCTGTTCATGTGGCGCTGCGTGAGGCAAATCCCAGAGCAAAAACGTCGGCCCCTCTTCGTTCTCATCACTGCTCACCGCACGCAGGGGCAGATACCCAGGCTGGTCCGGGTCATCCTCATTGTCCAGCACCCGTGAAAAGAGGGCATTCATTTGTGTCACCAGGGCAGCCCGCATCCGGAAATTCGTTGAGAGGCTCAGGACGCTCCCCTGTCGCTCAACCGCCGAGCGAAGCAGGTGATAGACTTCGAGGTCAGCTCGCCGAAAGCGATAAATGGATTGTTGAGGATCACCGACAAGAAACAGTTTCCCGGCGCGGAGGGCAACCTGTGTCCAGCGCTCCGTCTGGGGTTGATCCTCGGCCAGGAAGAACAGAATTTCGGCTTGTAAGGGATCGGTGTCCTGGACTTCATCAACTAGCAGGAAGTCAAATTTGCGTTGAAAATAGTGCCGCAGTTCGCGGTTCTGCTTGAGTCCGTTACGCATCAGCACTAGCAGGTCCAGAAAATCGAGGCTGCCCTGGTGCTGTTTCTTGGCCTGATAGGTGCGCAGATAGCCGGCCAGCCAGCCGGCCAGGCCCACCGTCAGATTATGCAGCCAGGCGGCTCGGGTCTTGAGATGAAGGGCCTTAAGCTGCGCGAGCAGTGTCCGTGCTTCGTCGAGCGCAGCCGTCGGTTGCCAGTTCGTCCGTCTCCCTTTTCGAGGTCGTATCGTCAGGCGGTGTAACAGAAAATGTTCCCAGGCCTCCGCACTGTCCTGATAGGAAGCTGTTGGAACGATATCGGTCAGGGTCGTGATTTGCTCGAACACCGTATCTGTGGTGTCGTGACAACAGTCTCGCAGGGCTGTTAGCCGAGCAACAGCCCGGTGGATCTCGGCACAGTACGTCGGGAGATCGGAATTGACTGCCGCAGGCAGCCAGTCCAGGCAGTCGCGCTGCTCGACCAGAAAATTGCACAGAGACTTCAGATGAGAAACTGAGAGACCAGCGCGAAACGCCTGGCGTATCAAGTTTGAGCTGTCAGTCCCAGATTGCAACTCTTGGGTGAGCCAGGTCTGCCAGACCTGGTCGTGTAGCAGGCCTGCCTCGGCCTGGTTTAGGACCGTAAAAGCCGGGTCCAGCCCGACCTCCAAAGCTCGCTCGCGCAACAGAGCCGCGCAGAACGCGTGGATGGTCATCACCATCGCCCGATCAAGCTCGGACAGTACCGCCTGTAAGGCCGTGCGCTCTGCCTCAGGCAGGGCCGTTTGGAGGGCGGACTCAACCGCTACGCGGAGCCGCGTACGCAGTTCAGCCGCAGCTTTATCCGTAAAAGTAATAACCGCGACCCGGCTCAGTGGACTCTGGCCGGTTCGTAGCAGGGCCAGCAAACGATTCAGCAAGAGTTGCGTTTTGCCTGTTCCCGCTCCGGCTTCCAGCAAAAACGTGGTCTGAAAATCCGAGACGATACGCTGCTGAGCGTCGTTGTCCGAAAGAGAAGTGTGGGTCATGCTTGTGACCGTACCCAGCGCCATGCCTTTGTGTGGGGATCCTGTAGTTTCTGTGTCGCCCACTCAGCGCCGTGCGTAGAGCAGATTTCGGGAAAGGCGCAGGACTGGCAGGCATCTGGAGCAGGAAAGAACAGTCCAGCCGTGATGCCCTCGGCCAGGCGGGTGATAATGGTCCGTAAGGTTCCGAGCGTTTCCGCTTGTGTCTCTACGGTCAAGGGCTTTTTGTCAGGCTGAGCAGTTCCGTCCACGCTCGTATACTCCGCCCCGACCCAATCCAGGTCCGGGCGGAGGTGCTGAGCGGCATAGAGATAGAGGGCCAGTTGGAGCGCGGTTCCACCGACAAAGCCCCGAGCCGGTGTCCGGCCCGTCTTATAGTCAAGAATGCGTGCCTGCCTGGGTTGTACAAGGTCAACGTGTTCCGTCGAAACATCAATCCGGTCAATCCGGCCTCGAAGCTGAACCTCTTCCCCCGTATCAAGGCGAAAGGGAACGGGAGTATTGGGGGTTAGGAACTGGGGGTTAGAGGTTCGCTCCGATTCCCTAACCTCCGACTCTATTCCCTTTGTCCCGATGCCAAAAAACGTCTCAAACGCTGCTGGACAAAAATCGTGCGCTGTTTGGCGCTCGCGCTGGAGAAAGGCGTGTAAACGCCGCAGCAAGTGTTCGCGCTCAAGTTCCCAGAGCAGGGGCAGTCCGACTGGTCGTGTCTGCGCAAACACCGCAAAATGTTCCTCTGCTATCTGGGTGAGCAGTCGCCGCTCGTCATTATTCCGTTGCGCGGATAGGGGCAATTGGTCTGTCTGTTGGAGCCGGGAGAAAAACTCGTACAGGATGGCATGTACTAGCACTCCACGGTCGCGCGGCAGGAGGGTAAGAATCTGTTCCGGCTCTTCCCACGGCTTGAGCGCCAGCACGGTCTCCAGAAAATATCGAAACGGACAGCGGGCATATGTTTCCAGGCTGCTTGCGGACAAAAACAACCCCTGCGGGAAGAGATGCTGACGCAGCGTGTTTGTGACACTCTCCGCTTGCAGACAGCCGTCAAAGGCCGTGAGGTGCGGATGTTCCCAACGGTGCATCATCGCCCGTGCGGCAGGAGCAAAGAACGGCATCGTCTGTAGACCAGGCTGGACCGCATGCACGACAGCACCGTGGTTGACGTGAGGAGCGTGGGTAAACGCATAGGCGAGGTGGAACTCCAGCATGTCCACCGCATGCCGGGTGCTCTGTGTATACCCTCCAGTCGCTGATACCCAGTGGCTCCGGTGTTGCAGGTCTGCCAGCGTCGCCTGACGGCCACACAGCACACTGACGGTCTGTAAGAGGAGCGCAGCGGGAGGGCGAGCGACTCCCTGGACAGTGCGTGGATAGCTCAGACATAACACCTCCTGCGCACTCTGGGTCGCCAGCAGGAAAAGGAGCTGTTGGCGTTCAACCGCCTGTCGGCGGGCAGGCACGTCCATGGTCAGCACTTCGGCCAGATGCTGGCGCTCGGCATCGGACAAAATAGGGTCCTGAGAGGGGAGGCGAGCCCCGGATTCCTGCGTGAGACCCGGTATGATGACTGCTCGAAAGTGGAGACCGGCCGCCTGGGTCATATCGCCAAGAAAGACGCCAGCCGTGTGCGTTTTTCGGGGTCGCACCTTTCCCCAGGAAAGACAGGTCAGAAGAGCCTCAACCCATTCCTCAGGACGAGTTGTTTCAGCCAGGAGCGGAGAGAGAGTCCGAAGAGTCTCCTCAAGATTCAGAGTCCGCTCACCTGTTTCTTCATCAGGTTCCCCGCTACTCCACGAGACCTCGCTGGGCACATAGTCTTCATACATCCGCAGAAAGTGGACCAGCCAGCCTTCCCAGGTCTGTTGGTCCTGGACCGTTTTCACATCCGCCAGCAAACGGCCCATAAACCTGACAAATAAACGAAGAGCGGGAGCGAGCTGTTCGGCTTGTCCCTCTGGTGTGTTTTGGTAGCGTGCTTCCAGCGGGGCGAGTCGAACGTGCCATTCCTGGCCGCCGCGTCCTATCCCAGCCTCCAGACAGAGGGCTTCCCACTGGGCGATATACGCCTCTGAAACGGTTTCTCCAATAAGGTCTTGAAACGGCGGATTGGCCAGTCTCAGAAAGGCGAACAGACGCTGCCGTGAACAGTCTTCTAACAAGATGTGACACAGGGCCTGCGCGGCTTTTCCCCGTCGCGTGGTCAGCACGGGCTGCTCTCCGACAAAGGTACACGGAATCCCGAGGCGGGAGAGCGTCTCCAGCAGCAACGGCCCATAGGTTTTCGACTCGACGAGGAGCACGCCAATCTCGTCAAATGTATAGTTCTGCTCTCGGACCAGCGAAAAGATCGTGCGTGCAATTTCACGCGCCTCCTGGGTTTGATCTGGCGCGGAAATGATGTGAAGAGAGGCATCCGGGAGTGTTGAGACCGGCCGCTGGGTCGGTTCCACGGCGCGTTCAAAAAGCCGAGTCTGGACCTGAGCGAGTGAACAGGATGGGACCTGGGGACGGGCTAACGGAGATGACTGAAAGCCGAGCCCGCTAAGCCAGCTCAATGTGGGGGTCACGGCCTCGTAGGCTGAACCATCTCGCCAGGGAAGAAAGACCAGAGTATCCCTGTCTGTGAAAAGTGTTTCCAGAAAACGCCGCTGCTGGGCGGTATACTCAAGACCGCCATGCATAAGCAGCGGCCCGTCACCCACTACTGTTTGTGCCTGGATGGTGAACAGGTTGGCGTCAGCAACGAGCCGCTGTTCGTCTAAGTACGCTTCATATCGCGTATAGAAGTCCAGCAAATGCCGTATTTTCTCTCGATATAATACGTCTCGCGGCGGAATCCGGGTATACAACAGGTGCAGATGGTGGGGCTGGACACCCGCCTGCTTGAGGTCTGAAAGTGTCTCACTCAAGAATTGGGGAAACCGAGGCTGCCGGGCGAGCTCCTGAAATAAAGAGGAAACGTGTCCAGCATCGACATGTTGTTGGAGGACACGTTTCCTCTTTCCGACCTGAGCCCTTTCTAGCAGGAGATATTTTACGAGAAGCGGCACTAGCGCGTCTGAGACTCGCCGTTTCCCCTCTCGTCTCAGTCGCGCTTCGGTCAGGCGTGCAGCGTGGTCGATCAGTGTCGTAAACCGCAGGCCGATATGTCCGTCACCCAACTTAGCAATTGTGGTACTGAGCTGTGATCCACTGACGTCACTGGGAACAATAATCGTAAGTGGAGTCAGTGGGTCGGCCGCTTTCAGCGTGTGGACAGCAGCAATGAGCGCCTCTTGCAGGACGGCAAGCGAGTCGGAGAGAAATACTCGCTTTTGAGACATACTTACTTGCTTATGGGGCGGGTCAGGTTTTTGCAAGCATTGTCTGACGAGGTTTCCTTACCTATAAGCAGGGGTGCTGTCTGGGAAGCGGGCGATGACGCGCACGGCAGAGCGACGCCTCTCCACCCATCTCTGAGAGAAGAGGCCCCTCCGCGTGCTCCTGCTCGTATCGCTATCGCTGGAAGAGCCCTAGCGCTTGAACAGCACAACTTCGAGCGTTTTATCGCTATAGCGATGCTTGAAGCTCGATATGGTTCCCCTCACATCAATGCGCTTGTTAAAGTCAGGAGGAAACGCGGACGATACTGCGGCAAGTTTACGGATATCAGGGTCATCGACACTGCCGCGGACAAGGAAATTACCGTCCTTCAGAGAGAGCGTATACTCATAGTCGGGCATTTCATCGCCAATCCCCATTTCCCGCTTGGCTGCGGAAACCGGGACACGACGCGGGAATTCCATACGCAGGATATAGGCGTTGCCCTGTTCTTCGACCGTGTATCGCTCGCCGTAGCGCCGTGAACGTTCCGTCTTTTCATCAAACTCCGGCGTGTAATAGCCCTCAACCGGCTGATCGCCCTTATCCGGCGTCCGTCCGCCGGACACGCCGAGAAAAGGGGCCATCGCCGGAGCAAGGGGGAGGCCATAGAAGGTTCCACGCAACGGAGTGTCTTCGGTTGGAACGCCCTGAAAGAAAGACTCGCGCAGGCGGATTAAGGTTTCGACCGAGGCAATGAGTACACCTAGAAAGATAAATTTATTCGCCGCCTGACTGAAGAGCTCTCCCCCTAAAACAGCGCTATAAACAGCCAGGAGAATAATTGGATACAGGACCATATTGAAAAGGATATTCAGGCTGGTCGCCGTCCCGACATGAAAATAACGCGTATCCCCAATAGCTTGCTCCAGGGCGCGCTTGGTTGAGAGTGGCAGCGCGCCAAGAATGGGCTGAGCCGAGGCTAGGAGCGTTCCCAGAATTGAATGGTTTTGCGCCTGCTGAACACGGGCCAGGGCCTGGGCGTAGGTGCCGGCCAGTTCGCCTTCAAAGACTTTTTCTTCAACAACCTTTTTGGGCGCCACCGGCTTGGGTGTCGGTGCCGTAACTGCTGGCGCTACGGCAACGGGTGCCACCGCAGCAGGAGCTGCGGCTGGTGCCGGGGCGACCGCTGGTGCCGCCGCGCCATTCGCCGCCGGGGCCTCGGCCTCAGCCGGCGCCGGAGCAGCCTCTCCCCCCTCGCCCTTAAAACGAGAGGGGAAATCATCTCCAAACGTCTCCTCGGGATGGAGCTCCTTGGCCCGTGCCAGTAACACCTCTTCCGTCTCGACAATGTCCGGGTTCGGCAGACAGCAGTCCACCGGACACACGGCCGCACACGCTTCTTCATCGAAAAAGCCCACGCACTCCGTACATTTATCCGGCACGATATAAAAGATGTCCTCATCAATGGCGGGATTGGTGACGCCGTTCAATTCCCATTCCACGCCACCTTGGTAGATGGCGGTATTGGGACACTCGGGCTCACACGCCCCGCAGTTAATACAGTCCTCGGTGATCATCGTCGCCAT
>WTHD01000460.1 GCA_011523265.1 Candidatus Binatota bacterium | reverse complement strand
GTTTGCGTCCGATAAGCCGACCCGGACCGACCGGTAAATATTCTGGCTGGGGTCCGCGTCCGGATTGTAGCCAACGGGTCGTGATTGCCTGATGTCGCAGGAGTCTTCATTATTCTCACGGCTACGCAATCAGCTTGACCGTTTCTTCGAGACGTTGCCGAGCGGGACTCTCCGATGTCACCAGATTCCCGTTCCGCACAATGTCCATCCGCTCCAACCAGGCCAAAAATTCCGGGGCTGGCTGTAAACCAAAGAGTTGACGGGCGCCGAGTGCGTCGTGAAAACTGGTGGACTGATAGCTCAGCATCACATCATCAGCACACGGCACCCCCATAAAATAATTGCAGCCAGCCGCGGTTAATAGCAGCAAGAGATTATCCGCCGAGTTCTGGTCAGCCTGAGCGTGGTTGGTGTAACACACGTCACAACCCATGGGCAGTCCGAGCAGCTTACCCATGAAATGATCTTCCAAACCGGCCCGAACGATCTGGCGTTCATCATATAAGTACTCGGGGCCGATAAATCCCACGACGGTATTGACGAGGAAAGGCGCAAACGCGCGGGCTACGCCGTAGGTTCGGGCTTCGAGCGTGAGTTGATCCACGCCGTGATGGGCATTGGCCGACAACGCACTCCCCTGCCCGGTTTCAAAATACATGACCGCATCACCCACCCAGGCTACCTCACGACTTCGATGATGTTCGAGAACCCGCTCACGGCCCTCACGCAGAATGTTCAGATTGATCCCAAAACTCGCATTGGCCGCTTCCGTCCCGGCAAGAGACTGAAACAGCAGGTCCACGGGCGCGCCACGCTCAAGGCTGTCGAGCTGCGTGCTGATATGCGCCAGACAGCACGATTGGGTTGGGATGTCATAGGCTTCAATCAAACGCTGAAGTCCGTGCAGAATCCGGCTGACCGTTTCCACGGACTCGGTCGCCGGGTTTACGCCGATGACGGCGTCCCCGCACCCGAACAGCAAGCCATCAACCGCGGACAGCAGAATCCCGCCGAGGTCGTCGGCCGGATGATTGGGCTGCACCCGAATGCCCAAGACGCCGGGCTGACCCATGGTATTGCGACAGCGCGTGATGTTGCGGATTTTGCTGGCCGCCACAACCAGATCTTTATTGCTCATCAGCTTTGTAACAGCCGCGGCGACCTCAGGGGTAATAGCCCAGTGGAGTCCGCTCAAACGAGCACCGTCCTGACCTTCGTCCAGCACATACTCGCGGAACTCGCCGACCGTCAGATGGGCAAACGGACGGAACGTCTCCTGATCATAGGTTTCAAGAATCAGACGGCTCACTTCGTCCTGGGCGGGCTCTATGAGGGGATTCGCCACGATGTCCGACAACGGAATATCGGCCAGGGCCAGCTTGGCCGCGACCCGTTCCTGCTCGGAGGTGGCGGCAATCCCGGCCAGCCGGTCACCCGACTTGTCTTCATTGGCCTTGGCAAAGACTTCACGCAGATCAGCAAAAGAAAAACGCTGGCCGCGAACGGTGGTGGAGTAGCCCATATGACCCTGCGTCCGCCGTCTCACACGGCGGACTCTCCCAAGCGCATCGTCCGCAATCGTAGGGAATTCGTCAATACCGAGACCGAACTCAAGGCCATGGCGGACGCGGCAACCATGGGGTCGAGCAGAATGCCAAAAAACGGATAGAGCAGTCCGGCGGCAAGCGGAATACCCGCGGTATTATAGGCAAACGCCCAAAATAGATTCTGCCGAATGATCTGGACGGTTCGCCGCGACAGGGCAATTGCCACTGCCACGCCGCTTACTTCGCCACGCATTAGCGTAATATCAGCAGCCTCAAGGGCAATATCCGTCCCGGTACCCACGGCAATACCAACCGTTGCCTGGGCCAGGGCTGGGGCGTCGTTGATCCCGTCGCCGACCATGGCGACGGTCGCACCGTTGTCCTGGAGGCGTGCAATCTCGGCCGCCTTATCCTCGGGTAAGACTTCGGCCAGCACTCGTGCAATACCGGCCTGACGGGCAATCGCCTGGGCGGTGTATTGGTTATCTCCTGTCAGCATGACCGCTTCGAGCCCCATCTGCTGGAGTCGGCGGACCGCTTCGGCAGCCTGAGGCTTGAGCGTATCGGCGACTGCGATCAGTCCGACGACGCGCCGGTTGACCACCACATAGAGCGGTGTCTTCCCCTCACGCGAGAGGCGCTCGCCGTGTTCCAGCATGTCGTCAGACTGGATACCACGCTGGGCGAGGAGCCGCCGGCTGCCCACCAGGACGAGTTTCCCATCGACCCGGGCTTCGACGCCGTGTCCGGCCAGCGCAACAAACGACTCGACCGGCCCGAGATTCAGACCCTGCGCCTTGGCCTGTTGCACAACGGCCTGTCCCAGCGGATGCTCGCTGTGCCATTCCGCACGCGCGGCTATGCGCAGTATCTCTTCGTTGTTCAGCGTTGCCCGCTCGGGCAGCGTCTCGGACGGAACAACCTCAGTCACCGCGGGCTTTCCAGTCGTCAGGGTACCGGTTTTATCAAAGACCACGGTGGTCAGGGTATGCGCCCGCTCTAATATCTCTCCGCCTTTGATGAGCACACCATATTCGGCCCCACGCCCGGTGCCGACCATGATGGCGGTCGGAGTGGCCAAGCCCAGCGAACACGGACAGGCAATAATCAGCACGGCCACAAAGGTCATGAGGGCAAAGGTGAGAGACGGGTCCGGTCCGAATATCAGCCAGAGACAAAACGTGATAACAGCAGTCACGATAACCGCCGGCACAAAGTAGGCTGCAATCGTATCGGCCAGGCGTTGAATCGGCGCTTTTGAGCCCTGGGCCTGACGAACGAGATCAATGATGCGAGCCAGGGCAGTCTCTTGACCGACCTTGGTCGCCAGCACAGTCAGCGCACCCATGGTGTTGAGCGTCGCCCCCGTCACGCTGTCTCCGGGCCGCTTTTCAACTGGCAGGCTCTCACCGGTCAGCATGGATTCGTCAACCGCGGACGAGCCCGCCCGGACGATACCGTCGACAGGCATGGACTCACCAGGCCGGACAAGAACCTGATCGCCAACCTGGACCTGCTCGACCGGAACGGTTTCTTGTTCTCCCTCTCCGCGCAACAGCGTCGCCGTTTTGGGTTGCAATTGGGCCAGCCGCCGAATAGCTTCGGTCGTCCTTCTCTTCGCCCGCGCTTCCAGCAAACGACCCAGCAGGATCAGGGTAATAATCACCGCGGCGGTATCGAAATACATCTGGGGCTGCTGTCCGACTGCCACAAAAAAACCAGGCGCAAACACCGCTACCGTACTATAGAGATAGGCCGC
>WTHD01000523.1 GCA_011523265.1 Candidatus Binatota bacterium | reverse complement strand
AGTGGTCCTCTTTCCCGACCCGGCCAATATCTTTACCAAAGCCCTGTCCGGGATTGAGAACGAGCTGCGTCTCAGCACTCGTTTTCTTGAAATGTCGATCTTCGATGAGGCCAGCGATTCGACCCGGGCGGCGCAGCTTATGCGCGAGCAGGGGGTAGCCTGTGTCATCGTCATTGGTGGCGACGGCACCAATCGGGTGGTCACCAAAGGCAGCGGCAGCATGCCGCTCATTCCGCTTTCAACCGGAACGAATAACGCCTTTCCCCAGTTTTTGGAATCAACCCTGGCGGGCCTGGCTGCGGGCTATTACGCGGCCCGACACTTCTCCCCGGAAACGTGTACCCGCCCGACCAAGCGGCTCAACCTGTACCGAAATGGGACGCTCGAGGACATCGCCCTGGTTGATGCGGCCGTGTGTGATTACCAGTTTGTTGGCGCCAGGGCCGTGTGGGAGGCCGAGCGTCTCAAAGAACTCTTTCTCACCCAGGGCCAGCCCACGAATATCGGCCTCGCCTCAATCGGCGGCAGCCTGCACCCTATCCGTCCGGCTGACGATGCCGGGCTGTATGTCCGCTTCGGGGGCAATATCCGCTCCATCAACGCACCCATTGCCCCCGGGATGGTGGTTCCCGTCTCTATCCAACACCATGGCCTGATGGAGCTTGGCACTCGGATACCCGTCACTTTTACGCCCTCGATTATCGCACTCGACGGCGAGCGGGAACTGGTCGTGAATGCAGACGACCGGTGGGAGATTGAACTCTCGTGGGATGGCCCGCGCGTGCTGGATATTGAAAGGGTCATGGACGCCGCCCGGCAGTAGGGAGTCTGTTGGGTCTGTTGAGTCTATGGAGTCGGACCCAATCGACCCAAAGGACCCAATTGACTATATTGACCCAGGAAGACGCGCCGCATGAAAATCGTTCTGTGCTCCACCCATTTCCCCCATTGTTCCGAGACGCTCCGACACCATCTACCGGATGACACCATCATTGCCTGTCCGGCAGAGGAGGTGCTGAGTACGACCCGTGACGCCGATGTGGTTGTGCCGACCATGCACCGTGTGGACGCGGAAATTATTCGAGCCACCTCGGCACGCATGATCCATCAGTTCGGCGTCGGGCTCGAAGGCGTGGATATTCCGGTTGCGACCGAACAAGGTATCTATGTGGCCAATGTCCCGGGCCAGGAAGGGGCGGGCAACGCCGCCTCAGTCTCAGAGCACGCTATTTTTCTCATGCTCGCCTTAGCCCGAAAATTTCCCCAGGCGGCTGAAAACGTACGGAGCGGTGTCTTTGGCTCGCCTATGGGCAAAGGACTGCTGGATAAGACGGTCGCCATTCTCGGCGTCGGGAGTATCGGGACGGAATTGGCCAGTCGCCTGCGTCATTTTGACGTGCGGCTGCTGGGTCTGAAGCAACACCCGTCCGAGTGCGTCAAAGAAGAATACGGGTTTGACTTCCTCGGTGGGCCGCACGACCTCAATTACGTCCTGGCAGAAGCCGACTTCGTTGTCCTGGCCCTTCCGGTCACGCCCCACACGCGAGAGGTTATCAATGCGCAGGCCCTCGCCAGCATGAAGAACACGGCCTATCTCATTAATGTTGGGCGCGGCCCGGTCATCGAGCATGACGCCCTGGTGACGGCCCTGGCCAATAAAGACATCGCCGGAGCAGCCCTGGACGTTTTTTGGGACGAGCCGACCGACCCGGCCGACCCGCTGTTCCAACATAATGTGATTGCCACACCCCATACCGCAGGCGTGACCGATTTGTCGTATAACGATATCGCGCGCGGTCTGGCCGCCAATGTCAACCGCCTGCGCGCCGGCGAGCCGCCCATCAACTGTGTCAACCTGGCGGAAGTACGAGCCAAATAACCCCCTGCTCTATGCATTGCTCTCAATCGGTCCGGCTGATTTCCATTGGAGCCCTGCTCTCTCTGCTCCTGGCCTGCAACAGCCCGACGCCGTCCAAGCCGCCCCGTCAACCTACCCCGCTCGACCTGTCTACGGTGGGCACAATTTCCGGAAGCGTCCATTTCGAGGGTCCCGTGCCGGAGCAAGGCGTGCTGCAACTCGGCGGCTGGTCGGAATGTGCCGCCCAACACGAGGGGACAGTCTACGCCGACGATGTACTGGTCACCAACGGCAGGCTACAAAACGCTCTGGTGTATATCAAGGACGGTCTGGGCGAGCGGGTTTTTGCCGTTCCTGAAGAACCGGTTGAAAACGACCAAAAAGGCTGTGTCTTTCTACCGCGTATTATGGCGATTCGGGTCGATCAACCGGTTCGCTATCTTAATAGCGACCCCATGGCCCATAATGTCCACGGACTGCCGCACAATTCGTCACACTGGAATTTCAGTCTGGGGCTCAAGGGTACGTCACGGAACGTAACCGTGGATGCGGAGGAAGTCGGCATTGAGGTCAAGTGCGACATCCACGGCTGGATGCGAAGTTATCTGGGCGTGTTCGACCACCCGTATTTTGCCCTGAGCGATCAGGACGGAGCCTTCAGGCTCCCCAACGTCCCACCGGGCGAGTACACCATCGCAGCCTGGCATGAGCGGTTTGGCATGCGCTCACAGAAGATTGCTCTGCCGGAAAAGGGAGAGGCAAAGGTCGTGCTGACGTTTCAGTCAGACGCGCATCAGGAGTAGTCCGTCACTCCTCTACCGGCCAGTCTCTGGCCACCTTCCCACTGATCTGGAAAACCAGATGATAGGCCAGACCGAAGCCGAGCACCAGAACAATAATCAGCCACAGCGGCCCAAAAGTAAGCGACGGATAATGCCCGGAGCCGGTGATCATGCCGAACAGCATGGGGACGGACAGAAAGGTGTTTGTGCGAGAGGCAAGCAATGCCCTCTTGGGCAGCGCCGGGTCCGGCGCCTCGCCCTTGACCGTAGCGGTAATGATCTGCTGCTGAGCCGGCCAGATAATGAACCAGACATTGAACCACATGATCGTACCGAACAGCGCACCCATGCTGATCCACAGCCCCGCACTCGATCCGAACAGACCGGCATCGCCGGTAAAGCCGCTCCCCAGCAGGAAATACTTCCAGAGGATCATCAACAGACCGGACAGAAAGGTGAACATGGCTCCCCAGCGGAACCACCACAGCGTGCGCGGCATGATTTGCGGCACGACCTGTTTGCGGACATCCGCTTCGAGCGCACCCTGAAAGTGGGCGTTGATCAGATTGAAATAGTACAGCAGTCCGATCCAGGTGATACCGGCCAGTAAATGGACCCAGCGGAATAGTGCTTGGAGAATATCGTCCATCGTCTTCCCTCCGTATGACTC
>WTHD01000508.1 GCA_011523265.1 Candidatus Binatota bacterium | reverse complement strand
CATCGTGCTCCCCATCGGGCCGGACGCCTCGCACCGGTTGTCCTTCCACAACCCGAACACCGGCCTGGCGGGCATGATCGAGCAGAAGCAGGTCAAAGTCGGCGCGCACGGACTGAAAACCGCGCCGGTGGTGATCCGAGCTATAATACGCGGTACGCGGTCGAGACGAACCCCAACACACGCTATGGCCGGCCATCCGCAGAAAGCCGGCCTGTTCCACCTGGGTCCGGACACCTAGAAAGTCGAGCAGGGGGAGGATGCTGGGGGTCAGGGACTCCCCAATCTGGTGCCGTGGAAAACGGCGCTTCTCAATCAGCACGACCCGATAGCCGAAGCCTGCGAGTTGGTGGGCGATGGTCGTTCCGGCCGGACCACCGCCGGCAACCACGATGTCTGCTGCGGAAGGGAGTGTCACGTTAGACTGCCAATAGGGAATCGTAGAATTATTGCTCGGAGCTTATGCCGTCGAATCGGGAAGAGCAACACGAGGGCCGTGTCTATTTCGTCTCCGGCCAAGCTGCTGTACAGTCGGCCTGGTATTCGCCCTCTCAGGACTGTCGCCATGCGTATTGCCTCGGTACTCTCCCGTTTCTATCGGCTGTCGCCCTTTGTAAAGCCGTATATCCGCAGAATCGGTTTCGTCTTCCTCCTGTCCTCCTTCGGCACCGTTCTCGGTCTGCTCTGGCCGCTGTTTACCAAAATCCTGATTGACGATGTTTTGCTCGCGCGCAACCTGTCGCTCCTGGTGACGCTGTGCGGGATCATGCTGGGTGTCACCCTGCTCGGTTATGGGGTGGGGGCGGTCAATCGCTATCTCTACACCCAGGTTACGGCCCGCGTTTTATTTGCGCTCAGACAGCACCTCTTCGCCCATTTGCAGAAGCTCTCTCTCCGCTTCCATACCCAGGTCAAAGTGGGCGATCTCCTGTCGCGTCTGAATACCGATATTGCCGAGATTCAGTCCGTCCTCACCGACGCGGCCTTCACCTTTGTCACCAATATCTTCGTCCTGCTGGCCACCGTGGGATTTCTCATCTGGCTCAACTGGCGGCTCTTTCTGGTCAGCCTGCTCGTTATCCCGCTCCAAATATATGGGGTGCGCAAAATCCAGCCGTATATGGTCGAGGAAACCCGCAAGGTGCGCGAGTTGAACGCCTCGATTTCCGCCTTTCTGGTCGAGTCCCTGTCGGCCATCAAATTCGTCAAACAGTTTGGTGCGGAGCCCACTCAGTTGGGACGTTTGGGCCGATTGGGTCAACGCTTTGTTGCGCTGGTGACGCGGTTTGAAATGATCGGCTATATCGGCAGCACGACCGCGACGGCCACGACGTTTCTGGGCAGTACCCTGGTCACCCTATACGGGGGCTATCTGGTGATTGAGGGCCAGATGAGTATTGGCAGTCTGGTCGCCTTCGCCGCCTACCAGTCGCGCGCCTTCAGTCCTATCCAGGTTCTGATGGACCTGTATCTGCGCATCGAGCGGGCCGGCGTGTCCGTGGACCGGGTGTTCGAGTTTCTGGATATCGGACAGGAATATACCGAGCCGTCCGGCGGGACCGTACGCCTCGAAGACCTGCGGGGGGAGATCGAATTTCGTGACGTGTCGTTCGGCTATCAGACCAACCCTCCGGCCAGTCAGCCGGTGTTGCGTCAGGTGAGTTTTCTGGTGGGGGCCGGGCAGCGCCTGACCGTTCTGGGACCGAGCGGAACGGGCAAGTCCACGCTCGTCGATCTCCTGATACGGCTGTATGAGCCCCAGGCCGGGACCATCTGCCTGGACGGTCGTGACGTGAGGGAGTTGGACCTGGTCTGGTTGCGTCAACATGTGGTCGTCATCGGCCACGAGCCCTTTCTGTTTCACGCCTCGATTCTGGAAAACGTGTCCTACGCCAGCCCGGAGGCAAGCCGCGAAGAGATCGTCGCGGCGGTCACGGCGGCTGGCCTGCACGAGTATGTGACCGCTTTGCCTGACGGCTACGAGACCACTGTGGGCGAACGGGGTGCGCGCCTGTCGGCCGGCCAGCGTCAGCGCATTGCCCTGGCCCGCGCCCTGCTCAAAAAGCCCCGGATTCTGGTGCTGGACGAAGCCCTGTCCGGCCTTGATGTCGAAAGCGAAGCCGACCTCCGTCAGACCTTGTCCGCGTTGATGCAAGGCTGCACGACCCTGGTCGTGACCCATCGGTTGAGCTCCCTCCACGCCGACGATGCGGTTGTCGTGCTCAAGCACGGCACGGTCGAGTGGCAGGGGACCTACCGGGAACTGACCCGAGCGCCAGATATCCTGCAGGCCGCCACCGGGTAGTGTTCGTACTTTTTCTCGCCCGAATTACGCGCGACTCGTCTGTTGGAGATAGGTCCGGGCGGTTTCTGGCGTCAGGTCCGGGTGGCGCTCGGCCCGGAGGGCGAGGGCTGCGGCAATATGCGCTGAGGCAAAACTATGGCCGTAAAAGTTCTGCGTCTGGGCCGGGCCGGGCAGGGGGCGCGGATAGGGATGGGCGCGAAAGGGAACCGGGCTGTCTGTGAGGGCGCGGTATTCGTCCCAGGCGCAGCTTTCATCCGCGGCCACGCCTATGACGCCGGGTAAGGTTGCGGGTAACACATCCGAGCGGTCCGGGGGAGAAGACGCAATCAGGATGAGCTTTGCTTCTTGTGCCTGGGCGACCAGAGTCGAGAGCGGCTGGCGGTGCTGCGCGTTAATCAGCCCCAGACTCAGACTGATGATTTTCATGCGCTGTCCAATGGCCCAGCCCAAGGCCGCCTCCAGGACCGGAAATGAAGTGGCCAGATGGTCGGTAAAAATCTTGACCGCGTAGAGTTCAGACTGCGGGGCTTTGGCACGGACCACACCGGCGAGGGCGGTTCCGTGCCCGATGTGATCGGGGTACTCCGGGCTGGTCTGGACCGCGTTCTCCTCGTTCAGGAAAAAATGGATACCACCCGCAACGTTGCCAACATGCGAATGCTGGGCGTTCACCCCGCTGTCGATAAGCGCGACTTTGACTCCCGCTCCTGTCGGCGCGCTGTCCTGACCCATGTCCCTGCTCCCTGCTCGCAAAGCATACCATATATATCTGCTTATACGAGGGAGAAGACGGTATCTACAACTCCGGTTCTTTCTATTTGACTCTCACTCAGGGAGGTATAGAATCCGGCTATTGCGTCAGAGATGGAGTCCAGTGTTTCAGCCTGGAGGAGAGGACGGGTATGACGACCGGAAAGACATGGAAACGGATGAGAAGGCACATCTGGGGGTTGCTCGTGTTGGCGGGGCTCGTTGGCCCGACCCACGCCGTCAAGGCCGCAGAACACCAGGCGACACTTTCCGCCCGAGAAACGTTGGTGATCCGCTGTATACGTTGCCACGCGCCGCAAGGAGACAATGGCAAGCTTGACGCGATTGAAGCCCAGCGCAAGTCACCCGAAGGCTGGAGCATGACGCTCAGCCGTATGGTCCGAACGCACGGGGTCGAATTGCAGGACGGAGATGCCCGCATTCTGGTCAAATATCTGAGCGATCACTACGGGCTGGCTCCCAAAGAAGTCGAGCCCTATCGCTTTATTCTCGAACAGCGCAATACCCGCACCACGCAGGACGTGCCCAAGCCCCTCCAGGCTGGCTGTATCCAGTGCCATACCTACGCACGGATCGCCTTGCAGCGTCGGACGCAGGACTCGTGGGAGCGGCTGCCGGACGCCAAGGTCGCACTCATGGCGAATGTCGGCAGTGAGACCGCCTCTGCCGGCCAGTTGAAAGACTATTGGTTTGATGACGCCAAGAACAGCGCAGTACCCCATCTGATCGAGCACCAGCCGTTTGAGACCGAAGCCTGGACGGCCTGGCAGGCGGCCAAAAAGCCGAGCTATGCCGGAACCTGGCTGGTGGTTGGTCACGATCCCGGACGCGGTGGGGATTACACCGGACAACTCACGCTGACCGCCGGGGAGGACGATCAATACACCGGCACGTTTTCCTATACATTTGCCGACGGCTCTCGGATGGAGGGCTCCACGACCGGGACGATATACACCGGCTTCCAATGGCGCGGCGTTGCCCAAGCCAAGGAGAGCGGCCCGGCCGGTCGGGAGATGCGGCAGCGCGAAATCCTTTTTGCGTCTGAAGATGGCAACACCCTGACCGGCCGGCGCTTGCTGACCAACCTCGGCGACCTGGGCATGGATGAAACCTGGTATCGCAGCCAGGGCGGGGCGCGGCTGCTGACGGTCAGTCCGGCCATGATCCAAACCGGCTCCCCCCAGACAGTAAACATTTTCGGGATGGGCTTCTCCGGGGATACGCTGTCGGCGGATAAATTTTCTTTTGGCGAGGGTGTGGGGGTGTTGTCCCTGCGGCTCGATGGCAACCAGACGATCGTGGCGGAAGTCTTTGCCAAGGCCGGCGTGGCAGAAGGGCCGCGCACGGTCTCCATTCAAGGTGTGGCGGGAACGGGGCAGGTCGCGGTCTACGAGGCGGTCGATTACATCCGCATCACGCCGGAACGGGGCTTCGCCCGGCCTGGCGGCATTCGGACGCCGAAAATTTTTCAGCAGTACGAAGTGGTCGGCTACGCCAACGGTCCGGATAATGCCAAGGGTACGGACGACGATGTCAAGCTGGGACGGATCGGCCCGGTCAAATGGAATCTGGAAGAATATGTGAAACGCCCGAACGACGACGATATTCAGTATGTCGGCGCGGTCGATCAGACCGGCCTGTTTCACCCCAACGAGGATGGGCCGAATCCCAAACGCCACCTGATGGAAGGCAACGTAGGCGATGTCTGGGTGGAAGCCTGGTATACGCCCGAGGGTGCGAAACGGCCTATGGGGGCGCGCGCCCACCTGCTGGTGATGCCGGCCAAGTTTATCTTTCCACCGATTGAATAGCATGCTACAGAGCATGTGAGGGGAGAGCGATATGGAACTGCACTTCCGTGCGGAAAACGCCCACGCCATAACGGAGGGCAACCAGAACATTCTGGTCGCGGCCAAAAGCATGTCCATGTTTGTCATGGACCCAGTCTCCCAGGCCGTCCTCGATTATGTGCAGGCGCATCCGCACGCGACCCAGGAAGAGCTGACCGCCAGTCTGGCCGAGCACTTCCCGATCGATGAAATAACCGAGACGATCCAGGAATTTATCACCTTAGAAATTCTACAAACCCAGGAGCGTTCCGCTACGCCCGCTCCCCCCGTGCCGGTACTCGACGTCGAGCATTTCCCGGTGAGTTCGCTCGTCGTCAACGTGGCCAATAAGTGTAACCTGCACTGCACCTACTGCTACGAACCCGAGGGCGCGAAATACGGCCCCTCGCCGGTCCAGATGGACTGGGAGACCGCACGCGACAGCGTCGATTTTCTGTTCAGGAAGTCGGGGGCCAGCAAAGAGGTCAATCTGATTTTCTTTGGCGGTGAGGCGCTGCTGAACTTCAAGCTCATGCGTCGGACCGTTGCCTATGCCGAAGAAAAGGCCCAGGCCGAAGACAAGGTCGTCGATTTTTCACTCACGACCAACGGGACGCTGTTGACCGACGAGGTGATCGACTTTTTCCAGGCCCATCGCTTTGGCGTGACCATCAGCATTGATGGCCCCAAAGACCTGCACGACAAGCGGCGCGTCTTTCTCACCAACCGGGGCGAACAGAAAGGCTCGTACGATCTCTTACGACCCCGCCTGGAACGCCTGCTGGAACGCTATACGGTCAGGCCGGTAGTCGCCCGGGTGACGGTCACAAAAGACGCCATCGATATCGTGCGCACCTACGAGCATCTGACCCAGCTCGGTTTTTTTGAGGTCGGCTTTTCGCCGGTCACCGCCCAGGCCGAGACCGACTATGGCTTGGAGCCGGCCGATCTGCGCGAACTGCTGCGGCAGTTTCGTGAACTCGGCGCAGTCTACGTCGAGCGGGCGCTCAACCAGCAGTACACCGGGTTTTCGAATCTGAGTACCTTGCTGACGGACATTCACCTGGGCACCAACAAACTCTTTCCGTGTGGGGCCGGGCTGGGCCTGTTGGACGTGGACGGCAACGGGGACGTGTATTTATGCCATCGGTTTCCGGGCACCGAGGAACAAAAATACGGCAATGTCAAAGACGGCATTCAGTACGACCGGCTGAACACGTTTATCAACAGTGCCCATCTGGGCAATAAGCCGGTATGTCAGACCTGCTGGATTCGGGGCCTGTGCGGCGGTGGGTGCTATCACGAAGCCATGACCGAGTTTGGGGACACGACGCTGCCGAATCTGCACTACTGCGATTTCTTGCGGGAATGGACGGAATACGGCATTGGCGTGTATATGCAGTTGCAAGAACAAACCCCTGGGTTTGTCGAGCAATATGTGTTACGCGGGCGTGGCGACGCCCCAAAAGAATTGACCTAAGGGAGAGTGTGGGATGAAACACCTCAAGGCAGCGAACTCCAAGGCCCGGGCCGTCACCGCCAGCGTGGCACAAGCAACTTCCACCGAGGAAGACGTCATCGGAATGGCCCAGCCCATTGGCTGTACGACGATCTTCAATCCAGGCTGGGAGGCCAATCCGTGGGGTGGGGCCAGCAGCATGTGCGCCCCCATGGAGGCCGACCTGCTGAGCTGTGCGAATCTGTGCTGGTGGCCGGCTCAGGTGCCGGACAGCCTCCAGAACGCTCCCGAGTGGGCGAAAGGCTGCTCGGGCATGAATCAGGAAGACTGGCGCAACCTCGACGTTGTTTTCCCCAAGACCGATACGTCCGGATAAACGCAGCGGGTGGAAGGAGCCGGTGGTGTACGGGAAAAACAGGCCGCTGCTGGGGGGCGTGCTCTTTGTGTTCGGGCTGCTGGTCCTGCCGCAGACGACCTGGGCCAAGTGGTATCTCCTGGCCAGTACGCATCCAAACAACCTGGTCGTCGTCGATACCGAAACCGACACGGTGGTCAAAGACATCGCCCTTGAGGGCCGCGGGCCGGCGCTCTATATCGCACCGAACCCGGCCCAGCCACAGTTCGCCTATGTCGTGAACAACCTGGCCAAAAGCGTTGCCATGGTCGATCTGGACGAGGGCAAGCAGGTCAAAAGCTTTGACTTGTCGAGCGACAACGAGCTCGTGCGCACCATGGCGATCGACGTGAATATGCAGGGCACCCGGCTGTTCGTGCACGAAATGCCGGTTCAGCAGGACCTGGGCCGCTATAGGGCCCAGGACAACCGGATACGGGTCATTGACCTGGAGACCAATGAGACGTTGACCACGTTCACCGCTCCCCGCCAGGTGATGGGGCTGGCCTCTTCAAAAGACGGTAAACGCCTCTATCTGTTCAGCGTCGGTCAGGACATTTTTGTGCACAGCACGGAAGACGGCAGCCTGCTCGATGTCATTCCGCTGGCAAACCGCAATATCAGCGGCATTGCGAGAACCGACGGTCTGCCGCTCGGCGGGACCTATCAGGAAAGCGGTCACCTCGTCTCTTTCGGGACCTTCACCACCGATTCCATCACCAATCAGGTGACGCTCGGTATAGGCTCGCTCGACCTGACTCAGGAAGACCCGGAACTGAAGGTCGTTGAATTGCAGCCTTTTGTCGAAGGCGATTATGTGCTCACGGGTGCGCTGTCGCCGCATACGAACAAGGCCTATTTCGCATACAACAGTTTGTGGAAGGTTGACCCGAAAACCCGTCACATTGAGAAAAAGGTGTCGCTGTCCAACACCTATTTTGCGCCGCTCGTTCACCCCGAAGGCAAGAAGGTCTACTGCGGCAGCAACTGGCACGATGTCGCGGTCTACGACGCGGAATCACTCGACCTGCTCACCAAGGTCCCCCTGGGCCATTCGCAGACCGGAGGGGTCAGCGTCTTGCGGTTTGTGAATCGTTAGCGCCGGCATGTCTCGGACAATACTTACCCGCCGAAACGTTCTCCAGGGGATCGGCACCGCCGCCCTTCTCGGTCAGGCGTACAGTCTGGCGCATGCCGTTGAAAAGGGCGATACTGCCAGCTTCGCCTCGGTCGTGAAACGCCGGCGCATGATCCGCAAGTATGAGGACCGGCCGGTCCCTGAAGAAGAGATCAGAGCGCTGCTGCGCTACGCCGTGCGCGCGCCCAGCGCGGGCAATCTACAGCCGTGGGAGTTTGTTCTGGTGCGTGATACCGAGGTCCGCGCCCAACTCGCCAAGGCGGCGATGAATCAGAACTCGGTTGCCACCGCGCCGATTATCATTGCCACCTGTGCCGATATCCAACGCATGGGCGAGAAATACGGCACGCGCGGGGCTTTTTATAGTCTGGTGGATACCGCGTTTGCCTCATTGCTCATTTTGTTAGGCGCGACCGATCGCGGACTCGGGGCCTGCTTTGTTGGCGCCTACAATCCGGAAGAAGTCGCCAAGATATTGCAACTGCCCACCCACGTCCGTCCGGTCGGCCTCATCACCCTCGGTTATCCCGCCGAAAAGCCGCGCAAACCGACGAACAAGAAAATCCCGCTCGAGAATCTGATCCACGAGAATACGTGGTAGGCGTGGGAACCGTATCCCTCCCATTTTTTGTTACACAGGAGGCTCATCTGTTGACAGTGCTTTTTGTAGTAGACTATAGGCGGTAGTAGGTGTTGAGCACAGGTGAGGGCGAGCGAAGAGTGATTGCAGGGCTGTAATGGAGGGCATGATCATGAACGCTACATGGAGGATATGCGGTCGGCTAAGCGGATACCTCTTGAGCCTCTTCTTGGGCTTCACGCTCTGTCTTGGGGGACAACCCGCGTGGAGCCAGGAGATGACCGGGCCGGCCCTGCTGGAGACGCGTTGCTCGGGTTGTCATCCTCCCCATGAGGAAGGGGGCAAGCTTGACGCGATCGAACACCAGCGCAAGCCCCCCGAAGCCTGGGAGATGACCATCTATCGCATGTTGCGCACCCACGGGGCGAATCTGGAAGCGGGTGAGGCCCGCATCCTGATCAAATACCTGAGCGATCAGTATGGCCTGGCACCGTCAGAAGTCAAACCCTTTCGGTATGCCTTAGAGAAACGGAACAATACGATAGAAAAACATGTTCCCAAGGAAGTGAAGGGCACCTGTGTGGCCTGTCACTCCTATGCGCGGATCGCCCTGCAGCGCCGTACACCCGAATCGTGGGGGCGTCTGCCGGACCTGACCGCGGCCTTGCTGCCGAATATTGAAAATCAGGTCGCCTCAACGGGGCTGCTGGGCGACTTCTGGTACACGCTGGTGCGGAAGGATACCGTCCCCTATCTGGCGCAGACCTACCCGTTTGACTCAGCCTCCTGGAAGCAGTGGCAGGCCAAGCCCAAACCGGACTACGCCGGGGTCTGGAATGTGGTCGGTCACGATCCTGGAAAGGGCGGGGCCTATACCGGCCGGATAACGCTGACCGCGTCGGGGAACGATAACTACGAGGGCCAGCTCGCGTATGACTTTGCCGATGGGTCGCGTATGACCGGGAAAAACACTGTGACGATGTATACCGGCTTCCAGTGGCGGGGTGTGGCCGAGGTCGAGGGTGGCAAGACCCACAAAGAAATCTTTTTTGCCAATGAGGACGGAACGGTCGTAAGCGGGAGGCGGTTGCTGACGCTTGTTGGCGATCTCGGCATGGAAGAGACGTTATACCGGAATACGGGCCAGGCAAAATTTCTGGCCGTCAGCCCGACCGCGCTCAAAGTGGGCGAGCGCTCCACGCTCAGGCTGTTTGGCATGAACCTCCCCGAGTCCCTGAGCGCGGCTTCGATCTCTCTGGGAACGGGTGTGACGGTCCAGTCCCTGCGGAGGGTTGATGCCGATACGGTCATGGCCGACGTGGTTGTGGGGAAAAAGGCAAAAATGGGCGCTCGACAGGCTCGGATTCGGGGAGTTGATGGGGAACAGTCGCTGGCCGTCTACGATACGGTTGACTATATCCGGCTCTCTCCGGAGCAGGCGTTTTCTCGGCCCGGTGGCATCCGCACCCCCAAAATTTTTCAGCAGTTTGAGGCGGTCGGGTATACAAATGGTCCGGACGGACGAAAGGGGACTGACGACGATATGAAGCTGGGGCGCGTCGGTCCGGTGACGTGGAAGCTGAACGAGTACGTGCAGCGCGTCAACGATGACGATGTGCGCTTTGTCGGTGCCATGGATGCCCACGGTCTTTTTACGCCGGCCGAGGACGGTCCAAATCCAGAACGGCACTTGCAGCAGGGCAATGTCGGCGATGTCTGGGTGGAGGCCTGGTATCAGCCAAATGGTGCCCGTCGGCCTATGGGGGCGCGCGCCCATCTGCTGGTCATGCCGGCAAAGTATAATTTTCAACCGATTGAATAGAGAGGGAATAAACCCTGGCGTTGTGGTGGACAGTATGCTACGAGGCTAGAAGGAGACGCGAGAACTTTCGGTCAGCGCAAGGAGGGCGTGATGAAACACCTCAAGGCCGCGAACCATAAAGCGCAGAGAGTCGAGACCGCCCCCGCGGCCAAACGGCAGGTGCCGGAAGACGTGCTGGGCATGGCCCAGCCGATGGGCTGCACCACGATTTTTAACCCCGGCTGGGAGGCGAACCCCTGGGGCGGCACCGCGGGCATGTGTGCCCCAATGGAGGCCGACCTGCTCGGCTGTGCCAATGTGTGCTGGTGGCCGGCCCAGGTGCCCGACAGCCTGCAAAACTACCCGGAGTGGGCCAGTGCCTGTTCGGGTGTCAACGCCGAGGACTGGCGCAGCTTGGAGTTGGTCTTCCCCGAGAAGAAATAGTCGCAGGATACCGGTCTTACAATCCGTGCGGTGAACAACGAGGGGTTTCCAGTATGAACCCTGGGCAAAGACAGCGTCTGTGGAGCCGAGGCGTTTTCTTTGCGGGATTGTTCCTGCTCCTGCACGGGTTCCCCCCGCTCGTTGAGGCGGGCTGGTATATCGCCTCGACAACTATCCCACCGAACTCCTCCGCTTCTGCCTGGCGACCGCCTCAGGTTGTGACGCGTGTTGCCCAGAACCGGCTGACCTACGAGACCCGAGCCTGGACACAAATTATTGACCTCAACTCGCAGCAGCTTTCGATTATCAGCCACCTGGGGCAGGTATACTGGCAGGGGCCAATCGAGGCCTACGCCACGGTTATGGCGGCGCGCACCCAGGAACGGCGGGCGCAGGCGGAACGCTTGATGAACCAACTCCCTCACGGTTCGCAACAATTCGTGGCAAGACGAGCCGGTCCGTTTGATAGCCTGAGCCCCAGGCTGACGATTACCATCACCCCGATGTCGGAGGCCGAGTCGGTCGCCGGGTATGCGGCTCACAAATACCGTATCCAGCGGAACGGCATCGCGTATGAAGAAACCTGGTTGGCCGAGAAGATCAAGCTGAGTACGGACGTTGATATGTCCCGGCTGAACGCGTTTATCGACAAGCTGCAAACTTCTCGAACGACGCCGCCGGGAGCCGTGCTCGCCGAGTTAACCGAACTGATCAATATAGGCTACCCGGTCAGGACCGTGAACCTGGTCACCCAGGTGGTCAAGGAAGTGGTCCAGGCCGAGCAGCGGCCGATTCGGGCTGAGGTATTTATGGTGCCGGATGGCTATACCAAAAAGGCGCTGGTCGAGATCATGTTTCCAACAAGGAGGCGTTTATGAAGGGCAAGAGTCTGTTATGGACAGTGTCAACGCTGAGTGCGCTGATCCTCGTTTGTAGTCTACCCGGCCTGGTGTGGGCCAAATGGTATATCCTGACCGGCGCCCATCCGAACTCCGTGTATGTGATTGATGCGGAAACCGATACGGTCGTGAAGACCATCCCGCTTGAGGGAAAAGGGCCCATCTTTACCGTGGCGCCGAATCCAGCCCGGCCCCAGTTCGCCTATGCGGTCACCAACCTCAGCCAAAGCGTGGCCCTGGTTGACCTGGACGAGGGCAAAGAGGTCCTGCGCTTTAATCTCTCCAACGACAACGAACTGGTCAGAACCATGGCCATTGATGTCAACCCGCAGGGCAATCGCCTCTACATCCATGAGATGCCGCTGAAGAAAGACCTGGGCAAATACGAGATACTGGAGACCCGCATCCGAGTCATCGATCTGGACACCAATACGGTTGCCAACGTGTTTCCCGCCCCTCGTCAGGTGATGGCGCTGGCGTCGTCCCAGGACGGGAAAAAGCTGTACGCCTTTAGCGTTGGCAGAGACATCTCGGTGCTGAATCCAGAGACGGGTCAGGTCGAGGACGTGATCCCCATGGCGGACTGGAACGTGACCGGTGCCGGCAAGCTGGAGGGGCTGCCCTTATGGAACCCCTATCAGGAAAATGATTTTCTGGCCTCGTTTGCCGTGTATATGACGGACACGATTACCCAGCACGCCACCGTTGGAGTGGCCACCCTTGACCTCAAACAGGCCAATCCGGAGCTGCAAGTGGTGGAGCTCCAGCCCTATGAGGCCGAGTGGTGGACGGCTCACGGGGCGGTATCGGCCAAAACCCAGAAGGCCTATCTCGGCTGGGACAAGCTGTGGAAGATGGACATCCCGACGCGTCAGATGGAACAAGTGGCGCAGTTCGACACCAACAGCGTCTTCGGCTCTTTCCTCCATCCCGACGGGACCAAGGTCTACTGCGGCGGAAACTGGAGCGCGTTGTCCGTGTTTGACGCCGATACGCTCAAGCCTCTCAAGAAAATTGACCTGGGGCACTCCCAAGCCGGTGCGGGCCTCCGGTTTGTCAACCGCGAGAACGGATTTTAGCGGAACACGCCGCAGCCCCCTGGGTAGCGTGGTAGACGGGACTGCTGATGCAATACGATCTGCTCATCAAAGGCGGTCAGGTCATTGACCCCGGCTGGACGCAGTATCGCACACTCCAACCCGCGGACGTGGCGATTCGTAACGGCAAGATAGCGGCCGTCGCCGCCGACATTCCCGCAGACCAGGCGGCCCGCGTGCGCGAGGTGTCCGGCCATATTGTCTGTCCTGGGTTGATCGACGTTCACGCTCATACCTTTGTGAACGCCCACGATATGGGTGCCGAAACCGACCGGCGCTGTGCCGCGAGTGGGGTGACTACGCTGATTGACGCCGGCAGCGCCGGTTCAGCCACCTTCCCCGGACTGCGGCAGTATGTGGCCAATACGAGCGAAGTCCGGCTGCGCTGTTTCATTCATCTGTCTGCCCTGGGTCTGATCCACCTCCGGGTCGGAGAGCTGATGCTTATGGACTATGCCGACCCTGAGGGCTGCGCGCGCACGATTGCCGACAACCGCGACCTCGCCATTGGCGTCAAGCTGCGCTTCAGCAATAACGTCGTGCCGGACGCTGCCGGACCGAACCGCTACGTCTCGCCCGCCAGGCGGCCGATATGGCAGGCGTGCCCTTGATGGTGCATATCACCGACGCGCTGCTGCCGGTCCCGCAGATTTTAGAATTTCTCAAGCCGGGCGATGTGGTGACCCACTGCTTCCACGGGTTTGCCTACGGCATCATGGGACCGGAAAAGAAGGCCATTCTCAAAGAAGTCTGGGCAGCACAAAAAGAGGGGATTATTTTTGACTGCGCGCACGGGCGCATGCACTTCCCGTTTCCGTTTGTCCGGCAAGCCCTGGACGCCGGATTTTTGCCCGACACGATCGCGACCGACCTGACGCTCCCCAGCGCGACCAGAGGGCCGGTCTTTGATCTGCCGACGACCATGTCCAAGCTCCTCAACCTGGGCATGGGCCTGGAAGACGTGATCCGCTGCGTTACCACCAATCCCGCCCGGGTGATCGGGGAGGCTGAGCAACTCGGAACGCTCAGACCCGGTGCCACTGCCGATGTCGCCGTACTCAGCCTTGAGCAGGGAGAATTCGATTTTATCGATACCGACCAGAACCACATGACCGGCGAGAAAAAACTGGTCGCCCAGCTCACGGTCAAAGATGGACGGGTGTGGTATCAGGCCGACCGAGCGAGATGAGGTGGTCTGGCGTGGGTCATCCAAGGCGAGCCTGCTGGCTGTCTTTCTCGCCCTCCTGGCCCGTGCTGCACTGATTCTCCCTATTGTCTCTAACGGCTCCGTTGACGGCCCTTCCCATATGCCTTTCGCTGGCACGACTGTGGCGGACATGGTAAGCAGACAGCCACGCCTGCCCATGTTTAAGCGGGCTGTACTGTAAGGAGGACTGCATGGCCGGAAAGCATTTTGAAGAACTGAACGTTGGGGATGTCTTTCAGCATCAACCCGGACGCACGATTACCGAGACGGATAACCTGTTGTTCTCGACGATGACCCACAACCCCCAGCCGCTCCATCTGGATGAAGAGTTCTCCAAGAAAGCCGAGTTTGGCCAACGCCTGGTGAACAGTATCTACACCTTGGGGCTTGCGGTGGGTTTGTCTGTTGGCGATACCACCCTGGGGACGACGGTCGGCAATCTGGGCTTTGAAAAAGTGGTCTTTCCCAAGCCTGTTTTTATTGGGGATACCTTGTACGCCGAGTCCGAAGTCGTCGAGAAGCGAGAATCGCGCTCCCGCCCGCAGTGGGGGATCGTGACCTTCGAGCACCGGGCCAGGAATCAGCGGGGCGAGATTGTGATGAGCTGCCGCCGGGGTGCCATGATGCGCAAAAAAGAGGCCCGGATTTCATAGCGAGAGAGGGGGGATTATGACCCGCTTACGCCGTGCCGTCCATTTCGTGCCTGGGGCCAATGAAAAAATGCTCAATAAATCGCTGGCATTGGAAGCGGACACGCTCGTGCTGGACCTCGAAGACGCGGTTACGCCGGACAATAAAGATGCTGCTCGGGAGACGGTGACAGACTGGCTCAGGCATGCGGATTTTGGTCGTCAGGAACGCATGGTCCGCATGAACCCGCTGGATACCCCTTGGGGGGTGGCCGATCTGGAAGTGACGATGCAGGGGCGACCCGACTCCTACCTCGTCCCCAAGGTGAGAACCCGAGATGATGTACTCAAGATTCATACGATTATCAGCCGCATGGAAAAGGCGTGCGGCTATCCACCGGGTGAGGTCAAGCTGGTGGTATTAGCCACAGAGACGCCCGAGGGCTTACTGAACATCAAGGATTTTGGCTCCTGCCCGCGGGTCGATGCGCTGTCGTGGGGGGCCGAGGACTTGTCGGCCGCGATTGGCGCCAGGCGGAACCGGGCCGAAGACGGCAGCTTTCTCGAAGTGTTCCGTTATGCCCGGATTATGACCCTGCTGGCGGCAACGGCCGCGGGTGTCCAACCGCTGGATACGGTCTTCGTCGATATCCGAGATAGCGCAGGGCTCCGCCAGGAATGTATCGAAGGGGCGTGGATGGGCTTTACCGGAAAGATCACCATCCATCCCAACCAGGTGGACATCGTCAACGAGGTGTTCACGCCCTCGGCGGAAGAGGTCGCGGAAAGCCAGGAACTGTTGGCGGCTTTTGAAGAAAACCAAAAGGCCGGGAAAATGGCGTTCAGCTTCAAAGGCCAGATGGTCGACGTGCCGCATCTCACGCGAGCGCGGACCATTCTTGAGCGGGCCAGGCAGGCCGGGCTGGCAGAGGCCGGACGATGATCGGCATTACCGGCTGCGGCTATCATGTGCCCTTCTGTCGCCTGGAGCGGGCGCACTTCGGACAGGCCTGGAATCGCCGCCGCTCTTTTCGGCCAGTTGGCCGAAAAATCCATTATGGTGGAT
>WTHD01000295.1 GCA_011523265.1 Candidatus Binatota bacterium | reverse complement strand
CATCAAGAAACAGCGGTATGACCGGTGAGAAATTCTTTTTCAGAGTGATCTACAGAGGACGATTTATCCTCTGAGCGATATTTCCATATAATACACCCTTACCAACCTGTCAACGAAAAGACTCACTCCCAGACAGAGGACAGTTCCAGCAGGAGTCCGGCAAAATCAGCAGGATAAGGCGCCTGAATTGTTACCACTGTACGGTCTTGGGGGTGCATGAACTCAATTGCCTGAGCGTGCAATGCTTGGCGAGGAAAGTGCCGAATCTCAGAGGGGAGCATTTTCTCCATACGCCGCGATCCATACAAACCATCCCCAATAATGGGGTGGTTGAGCGCAGCGAGATGAACCCGCAGTTGGTGGGTCCGGCCAGTCTTGGGAAAGAGTTGGACAAAGGAAACACTCCGACACGACTCCAGAACTTCATACCGACTGACCGCCGGACGGCTCTTCCGTGCGTGGATGGACATTTTCTTCCGGTCCTGTGGATGCCGACCTATAGGAAAGGCAATCTCCCCCTTACGCTGTGGCAGGCATCCGACCACGACAGCTCGATAGGTTTTGCGCACCTGTCTCGATTTAAACTGTTCAGCGAGGGCTTCCAACGCCGTCTGATTCTTGGCGACGAGCAAGACGCCGGACGTATCCTTATCAAGTCTATGCACGATCCCCGGACGGAGCGATGCTTCTTCAACATGCCATCTCCAGTATGCCAGCAAGGCGTTCACCACCGTCCCCTGCCACTGACCGGGGGCAGGATGCACAACCATACCGGGCGGTTTGTTAATGGCGGCCAGACTGTCATCTTCATATAAGATATCGAGTGGAATATCTTCCGGTGTGGCGGTCGTTGGTGGGGAAAGAGGGGGAGAGATTTCTATGACTTCACCGCTGCGGACAGGATAGCTCGCCTTTTGGGGAGTGCCGTCTACCAAAACATGGCCACGTCTAATGAACAGCTTTGCCTGGGACCGACTGATTTCCGCCAGAGAGGCAACCACCAAGTCTAAACGCTGACCGACCTGGGTGAGCGGAATCTGAAGATGTTGGACTGTCACGAGGAAGTATTTCCCGTTGAGGAGAGGACGCTCCGAGCTTGGTCGGCATCCTCTCGTATCTGCTGCACGAGTTCTTCGACCGACGAGAACTTCCGCTCTGCTCGAAGATGCTTGACAAAGCTCACCCGGAGACGTTTTCCGTACAGGTCGGCGGAGAAGTCAAAAAGGTTTGTTTCAACCGTTCTCTGATTTTCGCCAAAAGTGGGATTCACCCCAACATTTGCGACGGCATTATACTCCCCGGCGTCCACACCGGCCCGGACCGCGTACACTCCATTCGGCAACAGGACTGATGTCCGCGGACGGATATTCGCAGTCGGGAATCCGATCTGCCGACCGCGCTGAAAGCCCTTAACAACCCGGCCGCTGACCACATACGGTTGCTCCAGCAGCTGGGTTGCCTCGTGCAGTTTGCCAGCTTGGAGCAGTGAGCGCACCGCGGTACTGCTCACCTCTTGCCGCCCCACAGTCACCGATCCTATGACCTCCACCTCAAATCCCCACCGTTTTCCCAGAGAGCTGAGCAGACGTGCATTGCCAGCCCGGTCTCGACCAAAACTGAAATTATGCCCGACCAAAATCTTTTCGACACCAATTGAGTCGAGCAGATAGTGGCGCACAAACGCTTCGGGGGCGAGCCGAGAAAAGTCGAGCTCGAAGCGCTGTAACACGATCCCATCGACACCCAACTCGGCAACCCTCTGGAGCTTCTCACGTAAACTGAGAATCAACGGCACTGGACTTCCGGGCCGCAACACGGAAAGGGGGTGAGGGTAAAATGTCATGGCCAGAGCGGTCCCCTGGCGCGCTCTGGCTTCCTCAACAAGCCGAGAGAGAATCATCCGGTGGCCTAAGTGTACCCCATCGAAATTTCCGAGACCGATGACCGGACGGGGGAACGGCGAGTGGTGCGAGGCGTGTCGGATAATTTTCATACTCAGTGCCCCGAAGAAGTCCAGGGGTGGGTATGCTAACGTTCAAGTGTCTGAAGCATAGTTTGTGCTTCAAGCGTTTGGGTGGCTGACGGGTGGTCGCTGACGAGCTTCTGAAGGATCAGGCGTGCGTCCGTCTTATCTCCAATCGCAAGAAATGCCTGGGCTTGTCGCAGGAGGGCTGCGGCAACGCGATCACCCCGTCGGTATGAGAGAACATCATTAAACTCAAGGATGGCTCGATTATAGTCATTCTGGACGTAGTGGCTCTCGCCTATCCAATACTGTGCATCATCCGCCATTTGTGATTCAGGGCAACGACGTTGAAAGGTGCGGAATTCCTGAATCGCAGGATGATACTTTTGGTCTTGAAAGAACCGAACTGCTTCGCGGTAGAGGTCTTGACACTCTGGAGTATCAGTCGTCGAAGGTGAGCTGATAGAGGCAGGGGGAATTCCCGGCGGCCCAATAGGGAAAGGGAGAGAGGAGGTAGTCGGCGTCTGAGTGCTTGGTCCGACAGGTTCATCCAATCCAGGCCCAGAGCTGCGTCTGGCAGAGCGCAGTTGTCCTTCAGCAACGACTAACCGTTCCTCAAGAGCGCCTAAGCGCCGCTCGATTTTACGCAGGGATGGGACGGTTTCACTCTCCCGTTTGGAGAGGCGGGTCAGATTATGCTCGAACTCTTCAAGCTTGCCTTGCAACTGCTCGACCTTGCGGCCCAGGCTATCGATTGAGGCGTCCGTATTGGCCACTTGGGTGCGTATTGCCCTGCGCTCGCTCTGCACCTGTTGCAGGTCCGCTTGGGTTGCGCATCCAGCAAGCCAGAAGCCCAGCAACATCACAGGGCATAGCAGCCAACGGCTAGCTCTCACAGCACGTGTGGAGAGCCAGAGCTGACGCCCGTTGCCTAGCGTAGGACGGAGAAATGGCCGCGTCGATTTCGCTGCCAGCATGATTCATTCGCGTCGGTACACTGGGGCAGTTCTTCGCCATAACTGATGACGGAGAGCCGCTCAGCAGGGACCCCTAACGTAATGAGATAATCCTGCGCGGCGCGAGCCCGTTTTGTACCAAGGGCGAGATTGTATTCGGCCGTTCCCCGCTCATCGCAGTGCCCTTCAACCTCTACCTTGGCCTCGGCATTGTTTTGCAGCCAATCGGCATTGGCTTGCAGGGTTTGCCGCGCCTCTTCGGACAGCGCAAACGAGTCATAGCTAAAGAAGACGTCTTGTAAGGGTCCGCCCTCCCCGTCCTGCTGGACACGCTCTTGAATGCGTTCGCCCCCTTCAATCCCAGTTTCATCCACCCCTGGCCCGCCAGAGCCCGTACTC
>WTHD01000004.1 GCA_011523265.1 Candidatus Binatota bacterium | reverse complement strand
GAAGAGTTGGCCAACCAAATCATTGAGCCATGCCTCTTTGTTGGAGATGGCGTTGAGCGTTACGGTGAAATAATTCGGGAACACTGCGGGCACCATACAGAGGTTCTGCCGCTTGCTGCCGTCCCGCCACGCGGCAGCATTGTTGCCCGCCTAGCCTGGATGCGCTTCAAACAGGGAGATCACGACGACATATCACAACTCGTCCCGCAGTATATCCGTCGTTCTGACGCTGAACGAAATAGGCTAAAACAGGGTTCTGGGCAGTTAGGCCCATGAAGACGACTCCCTCTTTGATGCTCTCCTGATAACGAAGAGCGGCCGATACCCATTCCAGTCACCACAAGCAAGCCTTTCAGCAACCTTCTGGCCTAGACAGGCTATAGGAATTTTGGCATCCTGCCCCAAAACCTTGCCGAACAAGCAATATCTCAACGGACTGAGATGAGGACAGCCGTCCTGACTGTCCTCTTTCTATATCATTCATGGATGCGAGACCGGAGGGAAGAATACTATGGCTCGGAAGAAAATAGCACTCATTGGCGCAGGTAATATTGGCGGCACCCTTGCCCACCTGTGCGTGCTCAAGGGACTTGGCGATGTCGTCCTGTTCGACGTGATTGATGGCCTGCCCCAGGGAAAGGCTCTGGATATGCTCGAAGCCGGGCCCATCGAAGGCTATGACGCCAACATTACCGGGACAACGAGCTACGCTGATATTGCCGGCGCAGATGTCTGTATTGTGACTGCCGGCGTTGCCCGCAAGCCAGGCATGAGTCGGGATGATCTGCTGGGTATTAATTGCAAGATCATGAGTGATGTGTCCAGCAACATTAAGCAATATGCGCCGGATTCGTTGGTGATTGTGATTACCAATCCGCTCGATGCCATGGTGACCCTGACCAAGCGGGTGACGGGTTTCCCCAAGAACAGAGTCGTGGGTCAAGCTGGTGTTCTGGACTCCGCCCGTTACCGAACCTTTATTGCCCAAGAACTTGGTGTGTCTGTCCAGAATGTGACGGCTATGGTCCTCGGTGGCCACGGTGACGATATGGTTCCGGTGCGTAGCTATTGCCAGGTCGGCGGGATACCGGTTGAGAAGCTGATCTCCGCAGCCCGTTTGGAAGAAATTGAGCAGCGCACCCGTCAGGCCGGCGGTGAGATTGTCGCGTTGCTCAAGACGGGTTCGGCGTTTTATTCTCCGGCTTCAGCAGCCGTGCAGATGGCTGCGGCCTATCTGCAGGATAGAAAACAGATTCTACCCTGCGCGGCCTATCTTGAAGGCGAATACGGGATTGACGGTGTGTACTTTGGTGTCCCGGTGTCTATTGGTGCCGGTGGCGTTGAGCGCGTCATTGAAGTGGACCTGAGCGACAAAGAAAAACAAGAAATGGAGGTGTCCGTTGGCCATGTGCACGAACTGGTGACGGCCATGGACGCCATTCTGGAGAAGGGTGAGTAGCTCTCCACCATCAGGGAAGAAGGCCACAGTAAGGTAAGAGGGTATGAATATCCACGAATACCAAGCAAAAGAGATATTACGGAAAAATGGGGTGGCCGTGTTAGAAGGCCGGGTCGCCACCACCCCGGACGAAGCCGAAACCGCTGCCAAGGAACTGGGCGGCGGGCTGTGTGTCGTCAAGGCCCAGATTCACGCCGGTGGGCGAGGCAAAGCCGGTGGGGTCAAGCTCGCCAAGACGCCGCAGGAAGCCCGCGTCCATGCGACGGCTCTGCTTGGCTCAACCCTGGTCACCCATCAGACCGGACCCGAAGGTAAAGAAGTCCAAAAGGTCTTTGTTGAGCAGGGTTGTGATATTGATCAAGAGTTCTATCTCGGTATGGTCATTGACCGTGCGACCGCACGGGTCACGGTGATGGCCAGCTCTGAGGGAGGCGTGGAAATTGAAGAGGTGGCCGAGCGCTCGCCCGAGAAGATTCTCCGCGCCACCATCGACCCCGCCGTCGGCTTCGGGGATTTCCAGGGCCGCCAACTCGCCTACGGTCTGGGCCTACCCAAGGACTCGGTCAACAAAGCCGTGGCTTTCACGCGTGGCTTATACCAGGCATTTTCCGAGAGCGACGCCTCCATGGCTGAGATTAATCCGCTGGTACTGACGAAATCCGGCGATCTCGTCGCCCTGGACGCCAAGATGGGCTTTGATGACAACGCGCTGTTCCGTCACGCCGATATCCGTGAGATGCGGGATGTGACCGAGGAAAACGAGAAAGAGGTCGCAGCGTCCAAGTTTGACCTCAACTATATTGCGCTGGACGGCAACATCGGCTGTATGGTCAATGGGGCTGGGCTGGCGATGGCGACCATGGATATCATCAAACACTACGGGGCTGAGCCGGCGAATTTTCTGGATGTAGGCGGGGGCGCGACCACGGAAAAGGTCACCGAGGCGTTTAAAATTATACTGTCGGACGAGAATGTTAAAGGCGTTCTGGTCAATATTTTTGGTGGGATCATGCGTTGCGATGTGGTGGCCAACGGAGTAGTTGAAGCCGCCAAGCAAGTCAATCTGTCGGTCCCCTTGGTCGTGCGCTTAGAAGGCACGAATGTTGAACTGGGGAAAACGATTCTGGCTGAGTCGGGGCTCGATATTATTCCTGCCGACGATCTGGCCGACGGCGCAGAGAAGATCGTCGAGGCGATTGGCGCGTAGGCGACGCACCCGCTCAACCGTTCGTATCAATCTGTAGGGTGAGAAATCGAGGAGCACGCTCGTGAGCATTCTTGTTGATAAAAACACCAAGGTCCTGACGCAGGGAATTACCGGCTCAACCGGCCAACTGCACACCCGGGGCTGTCGAGACTACGGTACCCAGATGGTGGCGGGGGTCACGCCTGGCCGAGGCGGTACGGATTTCGAAGGTATTCCCATTTTCAATACGGTTGTGGAGGCGGTTGCGGAAACGGGGGCAAGCGCTTCCGTTATCTATGTGCCGCCGCCGTTTGCCGCCGACGCCATTATGGAAGCGGTCGATGCTGAAGTGGAGTTGGTGATCTGCATTACCGAGGGGATCCCGGTGCTCGATATGGTCCGGGTCAAGCGCTACTTGGCCGGCAAAAAGTCCCGCTTGATTGGCCCGAACTGTCCCGGAGTGATTACCCCGGGTGAATGCAAGATTGGGATCATGCCGGGGTATATTCACACCCCCGGATCAATCGGTGTGGTGTCGCGCAGTGGAACCCTAACGTATGAAGCCGTCCATCAACTCACCCAGTTGAGTATCGGTCAGTCGTCGTGCGTCGGAATAGGTGGCGACCCGGTGAATGGAACTGGCTTTATCGACGTCTTACAGCTCTTTCAAGATGATCCCCAAACCGA
>WTHD01000509.1 GCA_011523265.1 Candidatus Binatota bacterium | reverse complement strand
ATAGAGCGGCAGACTACGAATCTGTAGGTCGGAGGTTCGAATCCTCCAGGGCGCGCTTTCTTTCTTTTGTTTCCGGCAATATCCGGCTCCATTCGTTGTAGTGGCCATTGGATACCCTGTCACCCTTGCGTTTTCGTCTTTTTTCATATTTACAAACCTCAGGGGAAGAAAAATGATCCGACAGAAAGGGGGATGCATGGTTTACGAGAAGCGAGGAATTGTCGTTGGTATTGCGTTGCTGTTCTTATGCGTAACCGGAGCAGCCTATGGAGATGATTTGGATGATGTGAGAGCGGCCTTTAACGCAGACATGAAGCGTTTTAATGCCAAGGATGCATCGGCTTTTGCTACGGATGCGCACGATGAGGTGGTGCTGTTCGGCATGTTGTCGCCCTTTGCCGTCAAGGGCAAAGTAGCCATAACGGAAATGCTGGAGGGCTTCTTTGCCGATAGTGAACGGGTTACCTTGACGCCGGTCAATCCCGAATTCCGCATTATCGGTGCGAGTGCCTTGGCCTGGGGGCATTTTACGAATACCGAGGTACCAGCCGTGGGGCCGCGAGAGGTAATTCATGGTCGATACACATTCACCTACGCAAAAAGAGATGGGAAATGGGTCCTGGTTGGGCTGCATTTCTCTCCACTCGGGGTTGAAGAGTAAAGGAGGGGTGCAATGAGAAACCAGGAAAGAAGGACCATGAGTTGGAGATGCGTGCTTGTTGTCACCGTGGTATTGGTGCTTGGGAGTATCGCCTCGGAGAGCGCTGCCCAGCAGACGCGCGATGCTTTAATTGCGAGCTTTGGAGAGGAGCTCCAGGCAATTAACGGGAAAGACCTCGACGCCGTGATGTCCAACGTCCACGAGGATGTCGTCCTGTTTGGTTTATATTCCCCGTTTCCTGCTGTCGGTAAGGCAGCCTTTCGCCAGGCCGTACAAGACTACTTTGACACCTTTGAAGAGGCGAACCTCAACCCGGCGCATGAAGAATATATGGTCGTCGGGGAGACCGGAGTTGCCTGGGGGCTCTATCAACTGACGACCAAGCCGAAGAGTGGTATGGAGCAGACGGTGAATGGGCAGTACATGTTTACGTATGCGCGTCCTTCGGGACAGTGGCAGATTGTAAGCTGGCACTTCTCTCCTCTCCCTGGTGGAAACTAAATCAAAACGTTAGCCGTCCGTATAGGTTGAACCGAAGCGTTACCTCTTGACCCCTCCCGCCGTGGTTCCTGGTCGGAGGGGTTCTGTGGTACCGTCAGTGCTGTTTGCTCTTCTTCTCACCTACCCTGTCGGTTCCGCTCGTTGTGTAAACGTCGTACATATCACTCTTGTTCTGTGGTGTGCTCTTTCCATCCCGACCGGGGTGTGGTAGGGGTGGCCGTTCCGTATACAAAAGGAAAGGAGACACTGCTTTGGCAGAGACACAATGGGAGGAAAAGAAGGTTAAAGTCGGGGATGCTGAGTTGACCGTTATTGAGGGCGGTTCCGGCAGCCCCCTGATCGTTCTGCATGAAGAACTCGGCCACCCTGGGATTACGAACTGGCATAACGAATTGGCTCGGGATCACACGGTCATGATCCCCTTATATCCGGGGTTCGGTCAGACCGAGCGCGTCGAGTGGGTGAGTAATATCCGTGACTTGGCTGGCTTATACGGTCGTGTACTCCGAGAACAGAATCTCGCGCCGGCAAATGTGATCGGCTTTTCCTTGGGGGGTTGGATTGCGGCTGAGATGGCAGCCTGCAATGCTGCCCAGTTTCGACGTATGGTGCTCGTGGCGCCTTTTGGCGTTCGCCCGCCGGAGGGCTATATTGCGGACATGTTCCAGGTGACGGCCAAGGCCTACCTGGACGCGAGTGTCAAGGATATTGAGGGCACACCAGAGTTTGCCAAGCTGTACGGCGGCGAACCCACGCCGGAGCAGTTCGAGGCATGGGAAGATGCACGGGCTGAAAGCGCCCGCATTGCCTGGGCGCCGTATATGTTCAACCCCAGTCTGGGCCCCCTGCTTGGGTGCGGCGGCGAAGTCAAGACGCTGATTATCTGGGGCCAGGACGACCAAATCGCTCCGGTAAGCGCGGCCGCAGTCTATCAGCAGTCCATTGCCGGATCCGAACTCCTCGTGCTGGAGGGGTGTGGCCATCGCCCCGAGGTTGAGCAGGCGGATACGTTTGTTGAGAAGGTCCGCAGTTTTCTGGCCTAAGTTCAGCAGGGGCACGGCAAGTCGTGCCCCTGATTCTAGCGATACGAAGTATATTCCCGACCAAACGCTTCCCGGGCAACGATGCCCTTCATGATCTCCGGCGTTCCGTCGCCGATTTCGAGTCCCACCACATCGCGCCAGCGCTGTTCAAGCGGGGAGTCCATATTATAGCCATAGTGCCCATGTAAGATCATACAGGCATGAATGGCCTCGGCCGCTGACTTCGGGCCCAACCATTTGACCATGGCTGCTTCTGACGTGTGCTTACGCCCCTGATCTTTGAGCCACAAACATTTATAGGACAATACCCGGGCAGACTCTAACAGCGTCAGATGTTCGGCAATTTGGAAGGCGACCCCTTCAAACGTTGCCAGCGGTTTGCCAAACACCTCTCGGCCCTTTGTATATTCAATCGTCTCATCAATGGACTGCTGAGCTGCGCCAATACACGCCAGGGCAATAATCGCCCGGTTGAAGTCAAAGGCGATCATTGCCTGGTAGAAGCCCTTGCCTGGCTCGCCCACCATATTGCGCGCGGGCACCCGGACTTCGTCGAAAAAGAGAGAGCCGCGTTGGGTCAATCGTTCTCCTGCCGCAAAATAGGGCTGGCGGGTAACGCCGGGAGCGTCGAGCGGAACCAGAAAGGCCGAGATCCCACGGGCGCCCGTGTCTCCGGTCCGGGCAAAGACTATGCACGCGTCTGCATACCCGGCAAAAGTGATGGAGGCCTTTTCTCCAATAATGATGTACTCGTCGCCCATTTTCTCCGCCCGGGTCGTGATATTGGCCGCGTCCGACCCTGCCCCTGGCTCTGTCAGACCAAAGGCGATGACCGCCTCGCCAGCCGCGTGCCGGGAGAGCCATTCTGCCTGGACTTCCGGGTGGGCAAAGTCCGCTAGCAGTTCGGAGGCAATGAGACCAAGCTGGATATAGAGACTATAGTTGAAGTCACCCCGAGACAGTTCTTCGGCCATCAGGCCGCAGGTCACATAGTCAGCCATCAGCCCACCAAACTGTTCCGGGACCCGCAGGCCAAAGACGCCGAGTTCAGCGGCTTCTTTGATGAGCGCACGTGAAATGACCTCGCCCCGGTCCCAGCGGTGATAATTGGGCGCCAGCTTGTCTTTGGCGTATTGGCGGAGGGTCTGTTGCAGCAAGAGTTGGTCTTCTGAAAAGGCAAAATCCATAGCACTATCCTTGGGCTGTCGGGCGTTCCGGCCCATGGTACGGACCGGAGCAGAGCCGTGCAAGGCATGGCGGTGAGACGCGCCTAGGGCAGTCGAGAGGCAGAACCTTGCACGGATGCGCGCGTCGGGCGATGGGTCGCGCGTTTGAACCGTCGGACGTGATACAACAGGACCGTCACCGTCAGCCAGAATACCTGTACTCCAACGGCCGCGGCCCAGAGAAACCACGATAATTTTTGAAATACCGCGCACAGGAAGATCAATAACGAATAGTCTCGACTCGCTAAGCCGAATACCATTCTGTGTAACAGCCGGGCCTGCCAGGTTTGCTGGTACGGACCGGGTACGACCGTTCGGTCCGCCACAACGACACAGGCGAAAGACAACACGATTCCTCCGACCATGAGACCGACAAGAACAAATGGTGCCTGCGTCCCGCCCTGGGTCCAGACTGCGAAGCCCAGGCCGACGAAGGTGGCGATGTGAACAATAGTGTCGAGCGTAATATCGAGCCAGGCACCCAACCGGGATTCGAGAAACTTCATCCGGGCGACTTCCCCATCACAGCAGTCAAGCACGGCGGAGAGCTGTAAGAGGAGGGCGCCAAAGACGGGCCCCCAATAGCCAGCCTGAAAGAAACAGGCCGCGCCGAAGAGGCCAATCAGGCAGGACAGCACTGTAATCTGGTTCGGAGTCAGGGCCGTCCGTAAAAGAAAATGCGTCAAAGAACGAGAGAGTTTCCGATTGAGATAGGTATCGACCAGACCGTCCTTTGGATTCTCGAGCGAGGCGAGGAGGGCCGATTCCGCGCGCCGCAGGGAAGTCGAATCAGTCAACTGGTAGAGCAGGTGGGGGGAAGCCGGAACGGTCCTGAGCGGTGTCTGAGGTTGGATGGCCAAAGCCGTTGTCCCAGTCCTGACTATCGTTTCCTGGACAGGAAGACCGAGGCCTACGTCCGGCTGCGGGCCGAGGACCAACGCAGACGTGCCATCCCCCGTTTCGACGCTCACTGTCTCGCCAGGCTGAGCAGTCCGGTCGAGGTCAAACGCCAGGGCTGGGGAAAAGAGCGTGGCGAGCGAATAGTAGAGACAGCGCCCGTTGCTCACAGTCCGGACTGGTCCGGGTTGAGCGTCAGTCGTCTGCGTCCAGACGATTTGAGTCGTGAGGCGTTTATCGTCGGACAGGTCGCGTTGCAATTCTTCTTGCCGGCCGGGCTGGGCTTCCGAGCGCGCGTCCATGACCAGATAGCACGTTTTTGCCCCGGCGTACTGGGCGCTGAGGATAGCGCGTTTGAGAAGAGATATCCCCCCCAGCAGAGCCAGGGGGTCAGGACCTGTCGCAGGAATAAAAATGCAAGCTGTGGTAATCATCCGCGCTACTTCCGGGGTAGGCTCGCTTCTTGCCCACCTTATCTCAGATTTTGGTGATTGTATAAGTTTTCTCCGGCAACGAAAATTGCCCGCCTCACGGTATGGGATCGGTACTCTGCCACCAGACTCTTGCTCGACAGTCCTCTTGTGCCTCAGAAAGACGTTTGGTGTAATACCCGGATCGCACCGATAAAGGAGAGGGTATGGACTTCAGCTATACGTCTGAAGAAGAGCAATTTCGCCATGAGGTCCGCTCCTGGCTGGAAGCACATATACCGGCCGACTTACGAGCCGGAAAAGACGATGACCTCAGCGTCGACGAACGCTGGGAGCGGCGAAGGGACTGGCATAAAACACTGCACGCCGGGGGCTGGATTGGCCTGTGGTGGCCGCAGGAATACGGCGGACGGGGGGCGTCGGCCAGTGAACAGGCGATTTTCAACGAAGAGCTGGCGCGCGCCCAAGTGCCCGGTGGGATCAATATGAGCGGGGTCACCATGCTGGGGCCAACGCTGATGCACTGGGGGACGGAGGAGCAAAAGCAGCGCTTCCTGCCCAAAATCCTGCCGGCCGAAGAGCTGTGGTGTCAGGGCTATTCCGAGCCGGGCTCGGGTTCGGACCTGGCCTCCCTCCAGACGCGCGCGGTGGAAGACGGCGATCATTTTGTGGTGAACGGCCAGAAGGTATGGACAAGCTGGGCGCAACACTCGGACTGGTGTTTTTTACTGGTCCGCACCGACCCGGACGCACCCAAGCATAACGGCATCAGCTATCTGCTGGTTGATATGCGCAGCCCCGGCATTACCGTCCGGCCGCTCGTCCAGATGAACGGCGATGCCGAGTTTAACGAAGTCTTTTTCGAAGACGTCCGGGTGCCCAAAGAGCAATTGGTTGGCGAAAAAAACCGCGGCTGGATGGTGGCGATTACCACCCTGATGTTTGAACGCGTGGCCACCAGCAGTTATTACCGGGTGGAGACGCTCCTGCCTCAACTGTACGACTTGGCGCACCGGCTGGAACGCGATGGAAAGCCGGCCAGCGAAAACGCCGCCGTGCGCCAGCAACTCGCCCAGTTTGCCATAGAAGGAGCAGCGATCAAGTATAATGAGCTGCGGCGGCTCACGCGTCAGATAAAGGGCCAACCGCCGGGTCCGGAAGGGTCTTTCGCGAAAATTACCTCCACGGAACTGAACCTGCGTGTCGCCAATTTTGCCATGGAACTCTTGGGGCCTTACTCAACTCTGGCCAAAGACTCCCCATTTGCCATTGATCAGGCACGCTGGTCGTACCGTGCCCTCACCGCCCGGTCCGGGACCATTGCTGCCGGTACAAACGAGATTTTGCGTGGAGTCATCGGTGAGCGCGTGCTGAAGTTGCCGAAAAGTCGGTAAGGTGGTGGCGTGAGAAGGCAGACAGGCGAAGCATGGATGGCCAAGGCCACCAAACCGACTTTCCGGGAGTTGACGTTTGAGGGAGTGAAGCAGTAAGGAAGAAACATGAGCCCGGAAATGATTGCTATCGCGTCTGTCGGGGCGGCCTTGGCCGGTTTGATCCTGACCGGACAACGAGCTATCCGTACGGAGTTGGCGACCCAGCGCCAGGAGATCGCCACCTTGCGTAAGGACATCGGTGAGGAGGTCACCGCTTTACGTGGGGAGATCGCGGCTTTGCGCGAGCGGATGGCGCACCTGGAGGGACTGCTTGAGGGCCTCCGGGAAGCAATCACTCGCGAGCGTGCGGCTTAGGCTCCTGTCGGATTACGGCTGCGCTAACCGACCTCCGCTGAACTCTCACCGCTCGACCCGGGACCATTGCCGCCGGCACAAATGAGATTCTGCGTGGGGTCATCGGCGAGCGCGTGCTGAAGCTACGACCGCCCTCGTTCCTGTCCTTTGAACAGACAGGGTTCATCCCGCCAGCAGCCACAGCATCCCCACCCAGCCCAGCACCAACCACCCGGCCATCACCCAGCCCGCCATATTCGGCACGACCCGGGGATGCAGCGAGATGACCTGTCCCGGCAACCGCCGGAACAAGAACACCGTGCAGGCCGTGCCAAACGGTCCCGTGACCCACAGACTCAGGTCCGCCAGCCACCAGGCCGCCGCCCATATCAGGCCGACAATGGGAACGAGGAAGAAGAGCAGCGGTCCGGCGGCATAATCGGGCGCGACCCGGAGCCGCCGGGCCGCATCCCGTTTATGTTCAAGCCGTGCCTGAGTCTCCTCCAGCCGCTCGCGGAGGGACATGGTTAGTTGCCGGTGAGGTCTGGATTAGCTGTAGCCGTGGCTCCGGCTTCCAGTTTGGTTCCAAGTGTCTCTATAGAGTCTTCTACACTCTGACCAAAGATTACCACCGCCCCCGCTATGGCCGTAGCCATGAGCCCTATCAGAATGGCATACTCCAAGGCGGACACCGCCCGAGAGTCCCGCAGCCAGCGCCACGCTTTCGTTCCTATGCTCCGCATTCCCTACACCTTGACCTTTCTCTGCCCTCGGGTGTACGGTCGTGCGGTGCGTCCCAGCACGGCTCACCCACTGAGCAGTGTTGGTCCCCGCGCTGAAATACCACTTCAGCGCGGGGCACGTTGACAATCCAATTCCAGTAACGACACACGGCACGAGAGTGCCGGGCCGTACTAACTTCACAGCAGAGATCTGGGTGTGAGTCCCTACATATTCGCCACGGCGCGGGTCATGACTCCCACGCCTTTGTGTGGCTGTTGTATTCCGCAGGCGACCCGACGTAGGGTCTCTACTGGAAGTTAGTGAACCACACTATGAACGAACTCTGCGGAAATGTCAAGATACGAACTGATTGTTTGCAAGGGGTACAGGCCGATAACGTGTTTGACACAAAAGAGGGGTGTGGACTAGGATGCGGTCATCAACGGTTTTAGCGGGCCTGTCACGAGGCGCTGACACAAAACAGGAGGGTGTCTATGGCGGATGGCAAAGCGCGGCGTATGTGGGCACTGCCGAACGCGGAACTGACCGTTCCGCAAGCGTTGCTGATGCACGGTGGTGCGCCGGATTTGGTGACCATACCCTGTCCGGCCTATCTGATTGAACATGAGAGGGGACTGGTCTTGTTCGACACCGGCTGTCACCCCGCGGTGGCGGATGACCCGGTCGCGCACTGGGGGCCGTTTGCCGAACACCTTCAGGTTTCATATCCCAAGGAGATGCTGCTCGACCGGCAGATTCAGGCGCTCGGCTACAAGATGTCGGACATTAAGTATGTCCTAATCTCCCATCTGCATCTCGATCACACGGGCTATATGCACGCCTTCCCCAACGCGACCTTCATCATTATGCAGGACGAGTTGCGCTATGCCTACTGGCCGGAACCCCACCTGCGTGACGTGTTTGTGTTCAAGGATATCGTTCCCACGCGGGGCTTTCAGTGGCTGGAGCTCAACGGCGACTTCGACATTTTCGGGGACGGCAGCCTGCATATGCTGAAAACTCCGGGGCATACCCCTGGGGAAAGCTCCCTGCATGTCCGTCTGCCGAATCGCTCCATCCTCCTGGTCGGCGATACGCTCCACCTGCGCGAGCAATTCAACACGCTGTCCGGGATGCCGCTGGACACCGACCCCGCGACTTCGTCGTTGTCCATCCAACGTCTGCGGGCCATTCGGGACCTGCATGAGTGTACGGTCTGGATCTCGCACGACCCGGAAGACTGGGATGAGCTGCCCCACGCGCCAACCGCCATTGAGTAAAGGGGACGGTCAGCATGCCACTCTACGAATACCACTGCCCGCCCTGTGACATCGTCTTTGAAGAACTCTGTTCCCTGGGTGAAGCACAGGCAAAAAAACTCTGCCCGGACTGTGGCAGAAAGGCTCCCCGGATCGTCTCCTCTTTCGCCATTTCTCATAGCGTGAGCGGAGAACCCTATGACCCGGTGACCGCCTCGCGCAAAAACTCACGTGACCCACGCCCCTTGTGCATGCAGCACTCGCAGATCCCGCTGTCCTGCCACATGGATGAGTATTCGGTCAAACGTTTTGCCGCGCACGCCGCGGGGAAGGGCGGCGAGTTTGACGACTCCGTTGCTCGGGCCAAGGAAGTCCGCAAACAGCGCGGCCTCAGACAGCCTACCTATGCACCGGCGACGCATGGGCACGATCACGACCACGGACACTCACATAGCCATGACACCAACTTCCGGCTCCACGGGCACGCGCAGGCAAAAGGGCACTCGCACGACCATGCCCATTCCCATCGCCACGGGCAGGGGAAGCAACGAAAGAAGCAGCCGGCGCATGCGCACTAAGTTGGTGGCAACCGTACTGAAAGGGCGACCGCACGGCCGCCCTTTTTGTTTTGTAGTTCACTCAGGGACGTCAACAGAAGGGAGAGACGTATGGCAGCCTTTGGCCTGGTAACGATTCCAACGCATTACACTATCCAACCCGCAGACCTGGCGCGTTGGGCCGAAGAGAGTGGTTTTGAGTCCCTGTTCTTTGGGGAGCACTCGCATATTCCCACCAGCCGCAAGACGCCGTTTCCGCTGGGCGGGGAACTCCCCATGTATTACAGCGAGTTCTACGATCCCTTTGTCGGGTTAACCGCGGCCGCAGCAGTGACCCGCACGCTCAAGATTGGAACGTCGGTCTGTCTGGTGCCGGAGCACAACCCTATTAATCTGGCCAAGAGCACGGCCTGTCTGGACCGGGTGTCCAACGGCCGCTTCCTGTTTGGTATTGGTGCGGGCTGGAACGCCGAGGAGATGGGCGATCATGGGATAGCGTTCAAGGATCGCTGGAAACAGACCCGTGAGCGCGTGCTGGCCATCCGCGAGATCTGGGCCAGGGATGAGGCGGAGTTTCACGGTCAGTTTGTTGACTTTGATCCCATCTGGTGCTGGCCCAAGCCGGTGCAAGCGGGCGGTCCGCCGATCCTGATGGGTGCGGACTCGAAGTGGTCACCGAAGCGGATTGCCGAATACTGTGACGGCTGGATTCCCCTTGATCGACCAGACCTCGCCGGCGGACTGGCCGCGATCCGCGAGCAGATGGAGCAGTACGGACGCTCTATGGACCGGTTTGACCTGAGCGTTATTACCGGAGCGGCATTTGCCGGAGAGAACTCGGTCGAAAGCCGGGTTGAGGAACTGCTGAGCGTTGGGGCGAATCGCGTCCTCTTTCTTATTGAGCCGGACCAGTCTGACACGCAGTGGCCGGTTCTCGAACGACACGCAAAGCTGATTGCAACATTCAAGTGACACGGCATACACGGTCTGGATAGATTGGTTCGCGTTGACTATCATGGCTCAAGGGAAGTACCCACGGGAACGTGTAATGCGATTCTGAAGGCCGCCGGACTAAAAAAGTGACGGAACGATGCTAGATATTCAGTATTCCTTGGTGATCGAGGCGACCAGTGATCCATCCTTCTTTGGATTTTACTCTCCTACTCTTGAAGGATTCACCGGCGTCGGGCATTCGATTGAAGACTGCTTGTATAAAGCCAAGTGGGGAATGGAAGAACATCTGGCCCTCTTACGGGAACAAGGACTACCGGTTCCTCAGGCCGATGCGAATCCGACCATACTCATTCAAAACGAGAAGCGACTGGAGAAAGCGGCCTAGCGAAGTAAGGAGTAAAGCTGCATGCCTGACGCCATAAATTTTCCTCGCCCGGTACCGAATATCGACGACGAAGAGTTCTGGAATGGCTGCAATCGCGATGAACTGCTGATGCAGCGCTGTACCGCTTGCCAGCGGTTTCGTTGGCTGCCCAAACCCATGTGTCCGCACTGCAACACCCTGGAGCACGAATGGGTGAAAATGAGCGGCAGAGGTAAAGTGTTTTCGTGGACCATTATTGTCCATCCGGTCCATCCGGCCGCGAATGAAAAGGTGCCGTATAACGTGGCGCAAGTGCAATTGGATGAAGATGCCGACCTTATTATGGTGACCAGTCTGGTCGATATCGGCAATGATGCAATCACCATGGATATGCCGGTTGAGGTTGTCTTTGTTGAACACGAACCTGGGGTCAAGATCCCAAAATTTCGTCCGGTGTAGAGCGCCGCATGCAACTCGAACTCAAAAACAAAGTCGTGCTCGTAACCGGTGGCAGCAAAGGTATAGGCCGGGCGGCCGCGCTTGGTTTTCTCGCCGAAGGGGCGGCTGTCCTCATTTGCGCTCGGGGTTCAGAGGCCCTGGACGAGACTGCCGCGCTTGCCCAGGGTGTGGGGCGTGGACGCCTCATCGCCGTGCAGGCTGACCTCACCCAGGCCAAGGCGATCAAAAACGTGGTGGCGCGCTGCCTGGAAGAATTCGGACGGATCGACATTCTGGTGAATAATGCCGGCAGTGCCCGGCCTGGGCCGTTTCTTGAAATCTCGGATGAGGACTGGACAGAGGACTGGACGCTCAAGTTTTTTGGCTATGTGCGGATGGCGCGCGAGGTTTTTCCGCACCTGCAGCAGCAGGGCAGCGGCGTTATTGTGAATATTATTGGAACCGGTGGCCTGCGGCCCATAGCCAATTACATGGTCGGTGGCGCGGCTAATGCGGCGCTCAACCATTTTACCAAAGCCCTGGCTGCCGAAGGGGCGCAGCACGGGGTCCGAGTCGTCGGCATCAACCCCGGCCCGATTCTGACTGAACGGCTCCAGAAGTTTGCCTCCGTCTTCAGTCAGGGAGGCGGCAGCCCTGAAGAAACCCTCCGCAAAATGACCCCGCTGGGCCGCGTTGGCGAAGCGGAGGAAGTCGCGGACCTGATCCTGTTTCTCTCCTCCGCGCGTGCGGCCTTTATCCACAGTGCCAATATCACCATAGACGGCGGAGCCAACCCTGGGCTGATGGGCTAAGGGCCTACCCCCTAGGTTGGGCGGGGCGGCTGCCCTGTGTGTATTCGACCGTTACGCAAATGACAAAAGACGGGTAAGCATGAGTCGCATTCCAACTAATCCGGAACTCCTCCGGCACGTCTTGTCTGCATTCATCATCAACGAAGTCCATAAGGTCGGCCTCAAGCGGGTGGTTGTGGGTCTCTCGGGTGGGGTGGACTCTGCCCTGAGCACGTGTCTGGCGGCGGCGGCCTTAGGGCCCGACAATGTGCTGGCCGTGAAAATGCCGTATAAAACGTCGAGCAAAGAGAGTATCGAGCACGCCGACCTGGTGATTGCCGCAACTGGGATAGCGTCGATCACGGTTGATATTTCAGCCCAGGTGGACGCGTATTTCGCCAAATTCCCCGACGCCGACAATATGCGCCGTGGCAATAAAATGGCCCGCGAGCGTATGACTATTCTGTATGACCACTCGGCCCGCTGGAACGCGCTCGTGCTGGGTACGAGTAATAAAACCGAACTGCTGCTGGGCTATGGGACACTCTTTGGCGATATGGCCTCAGCCATTAATCCCTTGGGTGATTTGTATAAGACCCAGGTCTGGGCCTTGTCCGATTGTGTAGGCGTGCCAGAGGCCGTTGTGACCAAACAGCCCTCCGCGGATCTGTGGGCGGGGCAGACCGATGAGCAGGAACTGGGATTTTCCTATCAGGAGGTTGATGAGTTATTGTATCTCCTGGTCGACCAACGCTACTCTCGTGAGGAATTGCTCGCCGAGGGGTTTCAGGCCGACTTTATCGATCAGATTGCGCGCCGGATCATGAACTCGCAGTACAAACGTCGCCTGCCGGTCATTGCCAAGGTCTCTCAGCGCACGATTGATCGTGATTTTCGGTATGCCCGCGACTGGGGCCGGTGACGTGGCCGGCACGCTCTACATTGTCGCCACGCCCATCGGCAACCTGGAAGACATTACGCTACGGGCGTTGCGTATCCTCAAAGAAGTTGACCTGATCGCGGCAGAAGACACCCGCCATACACGCAAGCTCCTGACGCACTATGGGATTACGACTCCGCTGACGAGCTATCACGATCACAGCGAATCAACCAAAGCTCCCGCACTCATTGAAACCTTGCTGGCGGGCAAGAACATCGCTCTGGTCAGTGATGCCGGCACCCCGTGCATCTCCGACCCTGGCTATCGTTTGGTCAAGGGTGCCGCTGAGGCCGACATCTCGGTCGTGCCCATTCCCGGTCCATCCATGCTGACCACATTGATGAGTGTAGGCGGTTTGCCAACCGATCGTTTCGCTTTTGAAGGGTTTTTGCCGGCAAAGAAGGGCCAGCGCCAAAGAGCGTTGCGGGAGCTCTGCCACGAGAAGCGGCCTCTCATTTTTTACGAGTCTCCGCATCGTCTGTTGAGCACCCTGGCTGACCTTGCGCATATTTTCGGGGATCGTCGCGTCGTGGTTGGCCGGGAGCTGACCAAGCAGTTCGAGGAGCTCCTGCGCGGACCCATCAGCACGGTTTGCAGCGCGTTCCACAACCGGCCGGTCAAGGGTGAAGTCGCACTCGTGGTCGAGGGCTGGGACGGGAAAGATGGGGACGCTCCAGCACAATCCGCAGCCGAACTGATGCGGCAACTCTTGGCGGACGGGGTCGGCGTGAAAGAGGCCGCGCGCGTGGTGAGCGAGGCATGCCATATCCCCAAACGGGACGCCTATGCCCTGGGTGTCAGGATAAAAGCGGACTCACGGATTGATCATCACGGTTGACATAGGAGACCGATCGCCAGACGGTAGGCTGAGTGGATGGACCGGCTAGAAATTGGTATGACAAAAGTCCAAGACCCTATGGTGTCTCATACGCCGCAGGCGGGGCATTCCAATCTGGAAGACGGGCTGGAAGAGAAACGGAACAGGGAGAGAAGGCGAAATGACGCTCGACTATGACAATATCATTGACGCGGACGGCCACATCCTTGAACCGGCAGACACCTGGGAGCGGTATATTGATCCTGCCTATCGGGACCGGGCGCTCCGCATTCGGACGCTTGAAGGACGGGACATCTTGGAAATGAACGGTAAGCCGTCTCGCTTTTATGACGTACACATCCTGACGGTCCTTGGTGGCATGGGGAAGGGGGCCAAAGAAATCGGACAGATGATGAAGCAGTCCTACCCCGGCAGCGCTCCCTTTGGCTCCATGGACCCCCAGGAGCGGGTCGCCCTCCTGGATCGAGAAGGCATTGCCAAAGCCATTCTCTACCCCAGTCTGGGCTTAATGTGGGAGTGTGAGATCGATGACGTCGGGCTGTCCCTGGCCTATGCCAAGGCGTACAACCGCTGGATCTGTGACTTCTGTTCTGACTCGGACGGTCGCTTGATTGCCACTGCCCATATTTCGCTGGCCGACCCGACTGCGGCTGCGGCCGAACTCGAACGCTCCGTGCGCGCAGGAGCCAAGGGCGCCTTTCTCGCCCCCTATACGCTCACCCGTATCCCGCATGCCCATCCCGATCACGATATCTTTTGGGCAAAAGCCCAAGAGCTCGGGGTGCCGGTTGCCATTCATCCTATGACCGAGCATCCCAAGATTCGAACCTATCAGCGTTTTGACGGTATGAAACGCGCGCGCTGGATGCAAATCACGCTCGGGATGCAGGGGCCACAGCAGGCGCTCTACGGCTTGTTTCAATGGGGGCTGTTTGATCGCTTTCCCCAGATCAAAGTTGTGCTGCTTGAGTCTGGTGCGGGCTGGATAGGCGCAGCCCTGGACCGGATGGATACGACGTATGAAACCAGCCTCGGCTATAATGTGCCGCTCAAGGAAAAACCGAGCGTCTATTTTAAGCGCCAGTGCTGGATTTCCGGCGACCCGGACGAGCGGGCGCTCGCGCATATCATTGAGTATGTGGGCAATGATCGCTTCTTCTGGGCGACCGACTACCCCCACTTCGACCATCCCGGAAACTATATGGAAGAGTTGGAAGAGCTGGTCGCGCTGCTGTCAGAGACCGCGCGCAATAATCTGCTCGGGGATAGCGTCGCCCAGGTCTACGGCATCTGAGCCTCCGGCTTTGCTAAGCCGGGCCGCCGCGCCGTTGAGAACAACGCGTCCGTATCCATACTGTCGGCCAGCGTAGCGGCTACGTCGTCCAGGGCCGCCTCGACGCTGGCCTCATATTGTAGGGTCGCAGTCCCGGTGTCGCGGATGCGTCCGAGCCAGGCGCGTCGATACGCATCGTTCCCGAACAGCCCGTGCAGATACGTGCCCTCGATCAGCCCGTCCTGGCTGCGCGCACCGTCCGGTCCGGTTTCGAGCTGAAACATTGGCCGGGTCAGGGCGCGTCCGCCTGACTGGCCGGTGTGAATTTCATAGCCCGTGACGGACGCACCGCTCAGGGTGCAGTGCCCACGTGCCGGGCGAACGGTTTTTTCACCGGCCATGGTCGTCTCGAGTTCGAGAAGGTCGAGCCCAGGGCGCGACCCGACTGGACCGTCCGCACCCGCTGGATCGTGAATGTGGCGGCCCAACATCTGGAAGCCGCCGCACACGCCCAATACGCGACCGCCGGCTCTGGCGTGCGCTATCACGTCGTGGTCCCAGCCCTGGGCGCGCAGGAAGTCCAGGTCGCCATTGGTCGATTTGGTGCCGAAGAGGATCACGACATCAACGTCGCGCGGAATCGGACGACCGGGCGGCACAAAGGTAAAATCTACGTCCGGTTCAAACCGGAGCGGGTCGGCGTCGTCGAAGTTCGCCAGGCGGGACAGCAGGGGTGCCGCAATCCGGATACAATCGGTGCGCTCGCTGTGCCCGAGTGAGAGCGACACCGCGTCTTCCGCGGGCAGGCGCGTCGCGGCCGGCATCCACGGGACCACGCCAAAGCACGGCCAACCCGTGCGCCGCTCAATCTCCGCGACCCCCTGTGTAAACAGGGCCGGGTCACCCCGAAACTTGTTGACCAGAAAGCCCGCAATCAGTGCGCTGTCCTCGGGGTCCAGCACACTCTGGGTGCCGACCAGGGCGGCAATGACGCCCCCACGGTCAATATCGCCGACGAGGCAGACGGGCACCCCTGCGGCGAGCGCAAACCCCATATTCGCAATATCGCCGGTCCGCAGGTTGACCTCGGCCGGACTGCCGGCCCCTTCGACGAGAACAAGGT
>WTHD01000259.1 GCA_011523265.1 Candidatus Binatota bacterium | reverse complement strand
CTCACAAATCACGCCAGAGGGGAGCACCCCAGGTCGGGGGACTATCCGGGAAAGAGGGGTTAAATAACCGCCTCCAGCTGGATGATGACGTTGTCGCGGTCGCGCAGAAACCCGATGCCGTTATACTGACCATCCAGATAATTATACTGCACGGTAAAGCGAAACGGATCGCGGATAAGAGTGATTTCGGGTTGGACCAGCCAGGACCCTTGCCAGTCGTACAAAAAGATCAGCTTGGGCTCGACCCTGCCTGAGAAATAGGCGGTAGAGATCAACAGGGTTTGAATCAGTTGGTGCTGGTCGATGTTGACAAAGCTCTGATTGTCCCGATTGGGCTCGTAAATCGGCGCGGCAAAATGTCCGAAGCCGTACGAGCCCGACACCGCCGAGACCGGCGTGTCGTTGAAGTCCAGGATGTGCCGACCAAAGATCTGGCTGCTGATGAGAAAGGATTCGTTCGGGTTCAGCAGGCTGATATAGCGGGTCATATCTATCCCGAGAGACCAGCGCACCACGTCGGATCGGGTGATCTTATTCCGGTAGCGCATCAAAGGGCGGCCCGTGTCCGGGTCGGTGTCGACCTGTTGGTAGCCGGGCGTGATCCCGCCCGTTAAGGCCGGACCCAGAAGCTGGTCCGAGGCGGAATTGTGAAAAAACGGCTCGGAGTGAAAATAGGCGAACTCGCTGCGGAGAATGGACGAGATGCGGGGCACCCCGAAAGTGAGCGAGCCGCCGCTGATCTGTATTTTCGGATACAGCGCCTCGGCCCGGAAGTGGTCGGTCAAAAAGCGGCCGGTGTCGCCGGCCTGTACCGCGGCCTCAAAAGCGCCCAGACTGACGGGTCGGTTGGTCGGCGTGACGATGCGCAGCACGGGCGTGTCCAGATAGGTGGCGTAGTGGGCCAGGCTGAACATGACCTCGCCCCACACGCCCACAATGCGCCCACCCCCGCGCGCGTCCGCGAAATTCTTTGAGGGCTTTTTGATCAGACCGGTGACCCCCGGCGGGTTGGGTGTGGACCAGGGGGAGCCGGTCGGCACGGGCGCGGCAATTTTATCGTCAAAGACCAGAAAGCCTTCAAGGTTGAGCTCAGACAGCGGCCCCACGCCGCCAAACCCATACACGACCCGGGCCATATCGAGCGGCACCCGTCGCTCATCGATCGAGACCAGGAAGCCGCCAAAGCCGGCGTCGAGCGGATTGATCTGATCCAGGAGACGAAACACATCGGTCTCGCCCCACGACAGGTTCTGGCGTCCGATTCGCATGAAGAACGGCCCATAGGCATAGTTCACATAGGCCTCAAACAAGCGATGCCGATGCCGTAGGCGTTGGCGCGGGTCGGCATGCTGACAGTCAAAGCGCCGGGGGTGCGAACGTTTGGCTTTGGTCGGCGCGTCGCAGTCCGCAAACAGCGGATAACGCTCCCGAAAAACCGCCGGGCCATAGTCCCACACCCCGTCGTATTCTCCCCGGTAGGTCACAAAATAGTCGAGAGTATCCGCTCTCAGCAGCCGTAGGGGGGCGAGGAGCGCTTGCAGCGGTGCCAGGAGCCCGGTCGCGTTCCCCGCTACCAGACCGGTCAGGTCATGGCTCAGCTCGCCCTGAATAAACGTCCGGTTCTGGAGCATATTCCAGTCGTTATAGGGAGTCTGGAGGCGCGTATTCTCCGCGGCCCGCTCGACTGAAAAGGCGGTGCGGTTGTACACGCGCCCGCTGAAGCGCAGGCTTTCGTCCTGATCGAGAAAAACCGCCCAGGCCGGACCGGACTGAAGGCTCAGCAATACACCCACCAGCAGGCCGACCCACCACTTTTTCCTCGGCAGACCGGCAGACATCTCAACGTCCGGTGGAATAGAGATTGCCACTGCCTTACTTCCCGCGCAGCATGAGGGTCATGACAGTGAACTGACTCGGAGGGAGGTCCCGATTCAGGAGAATCTTGGTGATCTGAAAATTGTTGGCCCGCTCAAGCTGATAGTCAATCGAGCCCTGGGCGGCAATCTGCGCCACCCAGTCCTTATTGCCCCACGGATTGAATTCGGGGTGCCGGGCGACCACCAGAAAACTCCGTTTATGCTGCCCTTCGTGGTCATACGTAAAGGCAAATAGGGGCAGAGAGGTCTGGATATCGATATACAGGATGCGCTTGCTATACAGGGGATGCGAATTTTTCGGCGTGGCCTCGACCACCACGGCCCGGCGCAGTTCCCAGGGGTCAACCGGATACCAATTGCCACGTCCGCCCCAGGTAGGGGCACTGGCCCGGATCGGCCCAGGGGTCAGGACGGTTTGCTCGCGCAGATATTTCCAGTCATAGGCGTGAATATAGCCAAGGAAGCCGGAGCGGTCCTCAATCAGCACCACGCCCCGCCCAGGCGAGATGTATGGCATATAGACAATTTTACGGGTACGGCGCGTCTTCGGATCATAGGCCCACTGGTCGTGCGGCAGGAAATCGTTGTCGGGCTGCACGGCCAGGATTTGATTCCCATCGCTGTCAGCCGGCGACAGCATGCGGGTATATTGTTTGGTGTAGATGCCCTGTTGCTCCCACTGCGGGAGGTTTTTTGCGCTGTCGGGTCGATGCATGCCGTAGAGCGAGAAAAACGCAAACGTCTGCGAACGTTCGGTATTGCCATTGCCATTGACCAAGCTGTTCGTCGCCCACATTTGCGCATCGTCACCCTGGTCGCGATAGCGCAGGTTCCAGGCCGCCTTCAGCCCGGCCTGCGGGTCGTCCGCCTGGAGTACGGGAAAAGGCTGGCCCGCCACATAATTCTGGAGTTCGCCCTCTCCGGCCACTACTCCACTATGGTGTTGGAGCGTTGCGTCAATAAAGGACTGTCGGAGCGGCAGGTCCGTGGTCTCCTGCACGGTGATCGAAAAGTCACCCGCCGCCAGATAGGTCAGAATCTCCGGCGGCAAGACCGCCGAGGCAACTGCGGCATTGGAGGCATCAAGTTTCAGGCCGGGCTGGATACCCTCCACCTGCAGCGGTCCGTCTCGGTAGAGAAAAAAATCTTCAAGAATGCGCTCGCGTTCGCCCTCTTGAGCCTGAGCAACCAAAGCAAAAGACCCGAAAACGACACAGGACACCAGGCAGCACAGGAGGATACATCCTCCACGAAACATATTTGTCACTCTGTCTCCCCTGAGAAAGCCCCAGCCCAAAAAGAGTAAACGTGCCCGGCATCTCATATCTATTGGAGGATACGTTTACTCTTTACATCCCCTCCGGAGCCGGGATACTGCTGGCCTTCGTTACCGAGCCTTTCTGCCTGAGAAAGCACAATTCCGCAACCGCTGCCCCTGAACCGTCTCAGTTTCACATCGCCCTTACTATC
>WTHD01000424.1 GCA_011523265.1 Candidatus Binatota bacterium | reverse complement strand
TGGTCGAACGTGGCAGGCCCGACCTGACCTTATGTCTGGCCCTGCTCCACCATGTGGTTATCGGTGCGCATATTCCGCTCAGAGAGTTCGTTTCTTGGCTGGCGAGTCTCGGCACGGCCCTGGTGATTGAATTCGTCACCCGCGACGACCCCATGGTCCAAACCCTGCTGCGGCATAAGGCCGATCATTACACGGACTATGACCTGGAGTATTTCGAGTGCTGTTTGGCCGATGCCTTTGAAATCGACCGGCAAGAGACGCTCGAATCAGGCACGCGCAGACTCTACTCCGCGCGGAGCAAACACCAGGTGTGAGACAGCAGGGATATGGGTCTCACACCTCAATCTCTCCGCTCTCGCAGCACGAAAGCGGACTTTCTTTTTTCCGGTCTGCACCTCATTGTCCTGTGGAATTTCGCGGTCGCCCAGCCACTCTTCGATCTCTTCTCCCGCACCGCGGAGTTCTTTGTCCTGCGTCAGTCGCCAGCGCTTGACGTCGTCCTGTTCGCCGTCCTCCTGAGTGTTGTTGTTCCGGCGCTGGGCGTGCTTGTTGTCTGGGGAATTCGCGTCGTGGATGCAGGGCTGGGCGCAGGGCTGCATGTACTCCTGGTTGGGGGATTATCGGCAATGCTCGCGCTCCAGGCATTGCAGATGCTCCAGACACTTCCACATGTTTCAGGCCTCGTCCTGCTGCTCGGAGCTGGGGGGATCGGACTCCTCGCGAGCGTCGGCTATCATCTGCTGCCTCTGGTCCGAACATTCTGTACGCTCCTCTCACCCGGCATCGTGCTCTTCCCGACTCTCTTTCTCTTCTTCTCTCCGGTCTCAACGCTGCTGTTCTCGTCACCCGTTGATATTGCCCAGGTGAAGATCAACGACCCGCCACCCATCGTGCTGGTCATCTTTGATGAGTTTTCATCAATCTCCCTCATGGATGAAAACCGTCAGATAGATGCTGAGCGCTATCCAAATTTTGCCGCATTTGCAGAAGACGCAACCTGGTTCCGCAATGCCTCGACAATGAGCAGTTGGACTCCCCGGGCGGTCCCAGCCATTTTAACGGGCAGCTATCCACTTCCGAATCGGCTCCCAACCGTATCCGGGTATCCGCGTAACATCTTCACCCTGCTCGGCGGGACCTATGCCGTCCAGGCCCACGGCACCATTACGGAACTATGCCCGCATGCATTGTGTACTCAGTTCCGAGAGCCCTGGAGTACACGGATGCAGTCTCTCCTTTCTGACATCAGCATCGTCTATCTGCACATCCTCCTGCCGGAAGATCAGAAATCCGCTCTGCCGTCGCTTCAGGCCCGCTGGAGAGATTTTGCGGGCAGTCCCGCCCTGTTATCCCAGGCTGAGGAGCGTCAGATTCCCGCTCAGGTGTGGGAAGCCCTTCAGGATTCGTTAATAGCGCGGGTAAGCATGCACATCGACCGACCCCAGGTCTTCTCCAATTTTCTCCGCGCCATTCAACCGACGCAGCAGCCGACATTGTACTATCTGCATAGTCTGTTACCCCACGCCCACTATGTGTATCTGCCTTCAGGCCAAGTCTATAGCGTCGATTACGGACTGAACGGGCTCACGAAAGAAACCTGGAGTGGTGACGAATGGGCCGCGACTCAGAGTCATCAGCGCTATTTGCTGCAAGTCGGGTTCGTTGACACCCTCCTCGGGCAGTTAATCACCCAGCTGAAAGCGGCGGACCTGTATGAAAAATCCTTGATTGTCGTTACGGCCGACCACGGTGTCAGCTTTCGTCCGCACGACAACAGACGATCCATCACAGAAACGAATTTTGCCGACATTATGGCCGTCCCGCTCTTTGTCAAGGCACCGTTTCAGCAGCAGGGCGATATTCTTGATCGCAACGTGGAAACCATTGATATCCTGCCGACCATAGCGGATATCCTGGGAATCACACTGCCCTGGCCGGTTGACGGCGGTTCGGCGTTTTCGTCCGAACCGCGGGCCGGAACCGAGAAGGCTTCCTCTCTATCAACGCATATTACTCTGGACAGCTTTGACGCCGAGGTCCGTGCCGCGGTCAAGAGACAAGCGCAGCTCTTTCCACCCGCTACCCCCGTGCTACCCAAAGCTGCCCCCCCAGGGCTCGTGGGGCAACGGACCCAAGACTTGCCCATAAGCGAGGACGCGCATCTTGCCATTACTATCGACCAGGCAGCTCGTCTCGCTCAGGTTGATCCGGACGCAACGTTTCTTCCCACCCACCTCACCGGCACATTGCACTCGGAGGAGTTCAGATTCATCGCCTTGGCACTGAATGGGACCGTGCGGGCAATCACACGACCGTGGCCCTTTCCTGTCAAGGGAAAATACGGACGGTGGTCGGCGCTTCTTGACCCACAATTTTTCCGGTCGGGCAAAAATACGGTTGAAGCTTTTGGTGTGACGACACGCAAAGACCGGATCACACTCGTCCGTGCAGCAGGCTCCCCTCAGTCTCTGCCGGTATTCCAGCCGCCGACCGACGCAACGCTCCTGACTTCTCCAGACGAAACTGACGAGACTATTGTCACGCCAAGCGGAACCGGACAGTCCCTGACGCCCTGAGCTTATTGCCTCATTGCGACTCCACAAAATCGCACATGACTCTAGACCGACAAGAGCAAGGTGTACGCATTGCCATTCCAGCTCGGCGCTCCGGCTTCATAACGGAACCCGGCCACTTCACACAGGGCTCTGAGCGCCTCATCACAGCATCCACCAGTCTGAGATGGTAAAAGGCACATTCCTCTACTCGGCCTTGTCACCCGTGACGATCCCATTGACCTTGATCCCTGTTACGCTATGGTGAGGCACCTCCTGAGGAGATCGGCACCATGCGTACGGATACCGTTGTACGAGCCCGCATTGACCCTGATATAAAGGCACGAGCGACTGAAGCACTGGAAGCGCTGGGACTGTCCGTATCGGACGCCATTCGTCTGCTGCTGATACACATAGCAGAGGAAAAGCGCCTGCCGTTTACAGGCCGAGTGCCCAATGCCGCCACCACCAAAGCGATAAACGAGTTGGAAAGCGGCAAGGGAAAACGCTTCGACTCACCAGACGACCTGTTCCAAGACTTGGGCATTTGACTGAACGTGCTCATCCCAGTCCGCTCAACGCAGTTCAAACGCGACGTGAAACGAGCAAAAAAGCGTGGCAAAGACCTGTCCAAGCTGCGTACGCTGTTGTCTCTGTTGATCGAACGCAAGCCATTACCGGCGTCCTCCTTCGATCATCCACTCAAGGGGAACTGGAAGGGGTACCGGGACGTTCATATCGAACCGGACTGGCTGCTCCTGTACCGAGTAGTTGGCAACGAACTGCATCTTGCCCGTACCGGCAGCCATGCCGATCTGTTTCAGGCGTGAGGGCATTTCCGTACTCAATAACCGTATCGGCAAACGATGTTCCAACACCCTGGGAGCGCGGGCATCTTGCCCGCGACTATTTGCGGGCTGGAAGCCCGCACTCCTCACTCTATGGAGTTCCCTCACGCAATAAGCGCCGTTTGAGGCGATTTTTCAGGGATAACAGCCACGGGCGGTTGGTCTTGAGCAGGGCGGTATACAACGGCAAGCACATCCGGCGGACCGAAAAATACAGCACCGTCCGCCAGGAGTGGCCATACGCGGCCACAAGATGGGCGGGAATCAAACTCGTTCCCTGCCTTTGTCCGGTTCCCTGCTCCCGTTCCTGCCAGAGCCAGTCCGTCACGGTTGTAATCCGCAGATACTCCACCGCTTGTGTCGCACAGGCGCGTCCGAGACCAAGGCCGGGAAGCGGCGCGGTTGCCGCTGCTCGCTCCCGCCGTGCGGCTTCGTAGGCCGCCAGAACAGTATCGGTCATCTGCTCCAGCCGGAAGTGATCCTGAATACGCCGGCGCCCCTGTTGGCCCATGCTCCTCCGTTGCTCCGGCTCGTCCAGCAGTCGGGCCAGGGCGGTGGCGTACTGCCGGGCTTCGTCTTCTTCCGATCCACGCTCAATCAACACTCCGCATTCAGGCGTTACCAGCTCACGCTGTCCGCCCACGTCAGCCCCCACCACCGGCACGCCGCAGGCCAGGGCCTCATAGACCGAAAGCGCGATTCCCTCCCACTCCGAGGGCAGAAAGAAAATATCCGCCGCGGCCAGGAGGTCGCGGATATCCGGATTGGACAACGTCCCGACGAGGCGGACCTGCCGCTCCAGCCTGTGCTTGCGGATAAAGGTCTTGAGCCAGGCAAAATCCGGCCCATCGCCGGCAACCGCAAGCACGAAATCCGCCTTGGCTTGGGCAAGACGGAGCGCGGTCTGTGCCAGGACTTTCGGTTGTTTTTGGGCACATATACGCCCGACAAACACAATCAGCGGCGTTGATTCGGCGATATCGTAGTGCTGGCGGGCACGGCTGCCCCGCTCGGAGTCGGGCCGCCAATAGTCGGGGTCGATATTCGTATGACAGACATCAATAGCGGCCGGGTCCGCGCCCCGCCCCGCCATCCAGGCTTTCAAATGCTCCGACGACACCAGGCTGCGGTCAAGCGTTTCCTGATAGGTGACCGCCATCTGCGGATAGCCGCCGTTCTTCCACGCCTCTTCCTCAATATGGCAAAAATCGAGCAGGGGCAGCCCTGGAAAATACGCCCGCAGATAGGGCAGGAGTTGGTAGCCGAATTCGCTGTGCGAGACGAGTACTGCGTCCATCTCCCGGCTGTGGATGAGATAGCGCACGAAGCGCGGATAATCCGCGGGCCGCAGAAAACGGTGCAGGATAAAAATATCCGGTGTCAGGCGGGCAAACTGGGCCAGCCAGGGATGATCGCTATTGAGCGTCGTCGCTATGGTCACTTCCCAGCCGCGCCGGACGAGTTGGCCGAGCAGGTCCAGGTTGAATTTATCCGACCCGCCCATGGCCAGCCACGGCACGATCAGCAGCAGCCGCGGCTTTTCCTTGTGGAGTCGATTCTCCCACGGGAGCGTATCGGAGACGGTTTCATACGGCGCGAGCGGCGCGGCCTGGGGAGTGGGAAACTCCTCCCAGAGACGCGGGTAGCGCTGGCGCAATTTTTTCCGGAAGGTGGCCTCGCGCTTTCCGCCATCCCAGTTGTCCCAGCGGTCGCCGTGATTTTCGCGGCGGCGGTACCAGTCGAGATGCTCCGGTAGCGTTGTGCCCCAATGGCCCGCGCTGGCGCAGTGCAGCCAGAAGTCCCAGTCTTCCAGCCCGCCCCGGATCGTTTCATCATAACCGCCGACGGCGGTATGTACGCTGCGCCGCACCGCGCTGGTGATGTCCACAAGATTCTGCTCAAGAAAGACCCCACCGTTGTGGAAGCCCTGCTCCCACAGGTACTCGTTGGCATCAAAGCCCACCGAGTAGCCCTTCACAAACGCAAACTCGGGATAGGACTCCAACAGCCATATCCATTTCTCTATGGCGGTCGGCTCCAGCATATTATCCGTATCGAGCTGGACCACGTAGTCTGCCCGCGCGGCCCGATACGCCGTATTCCGTCCGGCGCTGGGCCCCTGGTTAACCTCGTGGTCAAGCACCCGAATCCTTGAGTCCGTGTTACGGTAGGAGTCGAGAATAGCCAGCGCCTCCGGGTCGGTCGAGCCGTCGTTAACGATAATCCACTCCCACTGCTGGAAGGACTGGCGCAGGACGGAGCGTGCCGTGTCATGAAAAATCGCGCCGGTGTTGTAATACGGCGTCACAATGGTCACGACCGGCGGGACGGCCGGGTCGACCGGACGATAACCATAGACCGGACGCCGGTCCGAGGCCGGGGTGTTGGTGTAATCGGGACTGTTCGGATCAATCATTTTTTCTACTTTGGCCGGCTACTTTGGCCGGGAATTCCTGGACCGGCTTGAGCAGTCTCAACAGTAGGCCCAGGCGACCCCAGAGACTCGTCCGCCAGAGCGCAGCTTGAGCCTGCCAGTGTTCGGCCTGAGCCTGCCAGGCCGTCCGCTGTTCTTCCATCCACGCCTGTTGCTCCGCTCGCTGCTCTTCCAGCCACGTCTTGCCCGTTTCGAGCTCTTCTATCCAGCCCTTGAGTTCACGAATCAAGTCGTTTTGGGTTGCGGCCACGCTGCGCCAACTGGCCTGTTGGCCTTCCAGCCAGACTTTCCCGCGCTGGAGTTCCGCAGCCCAGTGGCGGAGCGCGTCAAGGGCGGTCAATACGTCGTCAAGGATCGGGCTCTCGGCGTGCGGTTCCCGCTCCCGGTACAGCCGGAGGCCCCGGCGGGCGGCGGTGGTTATTTCCTCCACCCCGCGCTCAAATTGGTAGGCGTGCGAGGCATTACCGCCGTGCCAGCGATAGCGGACCAGGGGATGCGCCAGAAAGCCCACCCGATACGTCAGGCACAGCCTGAGCCACATGGCATAGTCACAGGCAAAGCCCAGGTCCCGGTCAAATCCCCCCTGTTCGATGAGCGCGTGACGCCGGGCCAGGACGGTCGGCGCGCACACCCGGTTACCGTTGAGGAGCAGGGTCCGAAAATACTCCGGCCCATCCCAGACCGTGTCTTCGGTTGCGTCCTCAATCCAGTCGGCAAACGAGCTTGGCGCCTCCTCCTCGACCAGCGTTTCCACCCCGGAATGGACAAAACCGACGGTTTCGTCCGTACTCAGCAGATGGACCTTACGCTCCAGATTTTCGGGCAGCATGACGTCGTCCTGGTGAAAGACACACACGAACTCTCCACCGGCGAGTTCAAGACAGCGGTTCCAATTGGCCGGAATGCCCAGCCGCTCCGGGTTGCGGTACAGCCGTATTCTCGGATCAGAGAAGGACTGTATGATATCGAGCGTGGCGTCGGTTGAGCCGTCATCAACAACCAGGAGTTCGAAATCCTGATAGGTCTGGTTCAGAATGCTGCGTAGTGCCTCCTCAATATAATTCGCGCCGTTATACGTGGGCAGACAGACGCTGACCGTGCGGGTCGGGGTCAGTTTCGACCTTCCCTCGTCCGCTGAGAGAGCCTGTTCTGAGCCCAGTCGAAGGGGGCCGGGACGCGGGCTTTCTTCCGCCGGCCTGTCCCCCCGCACGGCCTCGTACACGGCTTCCATATCCTGAGCGTACGCCTGCGGGTCTCGCATGGGTGTCGAGGCTGGCGTGAGCTGTCCGCGCAACCGGGTATCGGTCCGCAGGCGCTCCAGGCAACGCCGCAGGTCGTCGGCATTCTCGGCTTCAAACAGCAGGCCGTTCACTCCGTCCCGAATGACTGCGGGCAGCGCCCCACGCCGGGCGGCAATGACCGGCAGACCGGCCTGAAGAGCCTCCCGCGTCACCAGCGAAAAGGTTTCCTCGCAGATACTGGGGACAACTAGCACGTCGTGCCGGGCCAGAATCGTACTCAATTCATCATGCCTGTAGGTGCCGCAAAAACGGATGGGCAGGTCTGTCGCATCGGCCTCCAATTGGTCGGCATAGGCCTGCCAGGCCGCCACGCGGCTCCCGTACAGGGAGACCTCGATACTCCCAGCTGGCAATCCCCGCGTCGCTTCAACCAGCAAATGCGGGCCTTTATGCGGCAGGAGGACGCCAATGGATAACACCCGCAGCGGCCCGGGCGGCTGATCCTTGCGGTTTTCTGGCGATATCTGCCGGCCGGGAACGATGCCGGGCGCAACGATTTGGAGACGCGGCTCCACAAAAGGGAAAATCTCCTGCATCCTCTCAGCCAGGAATTGGGACGGAACAATCACCCGCTGTGGAATATGAAGCAGTTGTTCAAAATAGGCAAAGCGTCTCCGCGCCTCATCCGCGCTGGTTATTGACTCCAGGCAGGCAACGCAGCGCTCACCCCGGTCCGGCCCCGGACACAGCCGGGTGTGATTATCTATCAGATGAAGACGATAACAGGCGAAAAAGAAATCGTGCAGGCTGAGGACAACCGGACAGCCGAGCTGGGCCGGCGCTTGGATCAGGCTGCCGGACAGATGCCCGACATGCTGGATATGCACGACGTCGGGCCGGGTGTCGGTCAGTACCTGGTGGAACGCCCCGTTGAGAAACGGGTTGTCGTACTCCAGGCGGAAGTGCGAGACCTGACTGAGGTTGTTCACCACGCGCACAACGTGCACCCCGTCACCCATATCGGCCTCATCCGGTCGGACCGAAAACTCTTCAGCTTCGGGATCGGCCATTCGGGCGAAGACCGTGACGCTGTGGCCCCGCTCCGCAAGCGCCTGGGCCAGGGTCGCGGTCACCAATTCGGCCCCTCCCCACTCCCGAGGCGGATAGCCGTGCGCCACCTGGAGAATACGCATACTTACTGCCGTTTTATACTCTCTTGGAGCGAAAGCCGACGGACCAGCGACGGGGCCAGCGTATGCTTTCGTTCGCCAAGCCAGATACCCCATAGTGCCGCAAAATGCCAGGCCAGGGCCAGGCTCCCCCAGCGGAGTCCCACGCGCAAACGTCCCTGTCTTTTGAGCCAGCGCCAAAAGGACAGGTCTCGGCGGGCGACTCGCCAGGCCATAGGCAGGAGATGCCACCCGGACAGATGGGAAGCCTGATTCAAATCGCTCACCGCCTGGGCATGATCAAAATGCCGCCTGAGGTTCATCCAGGGACCGTAGGCGTGAGAATGGTACACCAGCGAGTCCGCCCGGTAGACCGTCTGATAGCCGGCTTCAAGAACACTCTTGGCCCAGAGTTGATCTTCGGCGAACTCCACCTCGGGAAAAGGGATTTCCTGCCACACCCGCCGTCGCAACGCCGAACTGACATTGGAGAAAAAATAAAAATAGGCCGGGTTATCGGCATAGTCCGGGGTCTGACCGCTGTTCAGGCAGGATTCCGACCGGCCGGACAGCTCGTCCTCAACGATGCGTCGCCATTCCATGGGGTGACAGTGCGGTCTGGGGAGGTGGCGGCTATACGCCCCGGCAATGGCCGGGTCGGCTCGCAGGGGCGTCAGCAGGGTGTCCAGCCAGTCCGTGTTGGCGGGAGTCGCGTCCTGGGTCAGGAATACCAGATAGTCGCCCCGCGCCTGCGCCGCGGCCAGGTTGCGGGTCTTGCCGTGGCCAAACTCCTGGGGCGGAATGCGGATGACCCGCACCGCGTGCGATTCAAGAATGGCCAGGGTCCGGTCGCGCGAGCCGGAATCAACGGCCAGGATTTCAATCACGCGGAATTGTCCCCGCTGGGCACGAACACTCCGCAAGACTTCGTCCAGATAGCGTTCACCATTCTTGGTGACGAACAAAACGGACACGCTCGGCAGGCTGGTCATGAGTCGCCTCTTTGTCCAGACGGCGCTTCTCCCCCCGGCCCTGTGTCAGACGGTACGGCATCTGTCTTGCGGCAAACAATAACGGCATTGTCGGGCCACGCCCACATATGGTTAAAGGCCGTATGCATTTTTTCGGCCCAGACAACCACAGCGTTCTGCTGCGCGTGCATCTGCCGGCGGAGGCGGTTCTCCACAGTCACCAAGTCGGCGGCGGGAGTGATCCGCAACAGCCGCAGGAACCGAAAATAGGCGGATCGCACCCGGTCTTTCAGCCACCCTCGCTGCGGGTCGGTTTGGGACGCGCCGGTTTCCGCTTTGGGCGAGAACGAGAGCGGATCAAAGGCGAAGGGGATCTCCGCGCGGTTGGTGGACACCACCTGCAAGCCCGCGTGCCGGCAGATCGCTTCAAGCAGTTCGGGGTGATAGAAGCGGACGTGCTCGGGGTCGCGCCAAAATCCGAACAACTGCATCCGAATCGACTCGGGATTGGGCACGACAAGCACGACGGTTCCCGCCGCACTGACGCGAGGCACGAGCAATTCAAAAAACCGTAGAACCTGCTCAAAGGGCAGATGCTCCAGAAAATGCGAGCAAAAGACCCCGTCATAGCTCTCGGTCGTCTGCTCCAGAAAGGTGAAGACGTCCTGTTCCACAACGTCCCAGCCGTGTCGGCGCACCCAGGCCACCACCGCCGGGTTGCGCTCCACGCCCAGCGCGGGAATCCCCGCTTCGGCCAGCAACTCAAGGAAAACGCCCGAGCCACAGGCCAGGTCCAGCACCCTGCGACAGTCCCGAAAGTACGTGACATGAGCGGCAAGCTCATCACGCATCACCTGTCGGTCGCGTAGCTTGAATTCATAATCGGTGTAGTCGAAGAGAGCGGCCACAACGTTTTTCTCATCTCCTGTTCGGGTTGAACTTCAGAAGGGACCTCGGGCCGCCCCTTCGTCGATCATGGCCTGTTGTTCATGTCCGGGCAGTGGAGAAAGAATTTCGCCCTTCCGCCCCTCACGCTTCGCCTTTTTCCCGGACGTAAGCCTCTTGCACACGTTTCAACTCGTATTGGAGCCGGGCTATTTCTTCATCTTTTTGCAACAGACGATCATAGGCCAGATGCAGCATGGGGACTGAATACCGGGTTTGTTCTTCCGCACTCAACTCCTCGCCCAGGAGCCGAAACGGGTCCGGCCCGAGCCGGGGAGAAATCTCCTGGGTCAGGGTGCCCGAGATCGTCCGTACGCGTTGGTCGAACCGGTCCAACTCGATCTGCCGGGCGTGTCCCGCAGCGGTCTCCGCCGATCCGGGCTTGATCCCCACTCCGACCAGAGAGTGAGGAAACAGCGGCAGACCCTGAATATATACCCGGTGCGGGGCAAAGCGCTCTAACAGCAGCTCAAATCCCTGCGGGGCAAAGCGCCAGTAATCAGCCGGAAATTCATGGACGGGAAAGTCCATCACCGAACTAATCACAACCAGGCCGCCGGGCCGCAGCACCCGAAAGACCTCGGCCAGGGCCTGGATTGGATTTTTGACGTGCTCCAGGGTTTCCAGCATCAGGACGGTTCCGACCGTGGCGGGCGCAAACGAGAGTTGGTGGACATCTTCTATGCGGTCGACTCCCGGTCCGGGGCGAATATCACAGCCGGTATAGTCGCACTCGGCAAACAGCGGGCGCAGGTCGGCAGAGTACAGCCGGCCTTCAACCTGAAGGGCACCAATCTCGACAATAGGCTGTGGTATGGTCAGCGTCTCGGCTACGGCCTGGACGCACGCTCTGATATTCTCACGCATCGGCCCCCTCGCTCCGGTTACAGATGATCAGCAAAAAACCCCCGGCAGCGCTGGAAGGCATAGCGGCCAAACCAAAAAAGCCCGGCCGCACAACACAGGCTGTACACCAACGCACCGCCCAGGTTCAGGCTGCCGGACAGAATCAGCGAGCGGTAGGCGTCGGTAATCGCCACCATCGGGTTCAGGAGAAACAGCACGCCGATGGCTTCCGGGATGAGACTAATCGGATACAGAATCGGGGTCAGGAAAAACCACACCATAAAGCCCGCGGTGGCGAGTTGTTCGACATCCCGAAAGAAGACGTTGCCACAGGCGAGCAGCATACCCAGCCCAATCGCCAGGAGCAGCGCCAGACCGAGGGGCAGACACAGCAACAGCCCGATACCACCGATGAACGTGCCTTTCCACAGCATCAGACCGACCAGGAACAGCAAAAACCCCACGCCCTGCACCAGAAAGCTGGCCAGCACCACGGCAACAACCAATAGCTCCGACGGGAATTGCAACTTCTTGACCATATTGGCATTGGCCGTGATAGCGGTCACCGAGCGCAGGCAGGCCTCCTGAAACGCCAGCCACGGCCACAGGCCGCAGAACACAAACTCGGTAAACCCGTGTCCCCCCTCAATCTCGCCCACCCGGTAAATCATCGAGAACACCATAGTGTACAGACCTAACAGGATGGCCGGCTGGATCAAGGACCACAGGCCGCCGAGACTCGTACCGGCGAAACGCACGCCGATCTCACGCCGGACCATGGTCACCAGGAGATAGCGGTGGGTCGTCAGAGTGGTCAGCATACGTTACAGATGTCGGGTTCCGCTTCGCTCACCCGACCTACGGGCTTGCTCTCCTTCCTCCATCTTCTTCCTTCCTGGGAGCGCAGGCATCTTGCCCGCCCTTCTTTTGCGGGCTGGAAGCCCGCACTCCCAGGGAGATAACCCACCCCGGCTCTCGCCCTCTCGGTTATAATGGAGCGCGGCCATCTTGGCCGCCTTGCCCCCCTGGGTGTGAAGCGTCAAGCGGCTTCCTGCTTTCGGCGTTCTTGGGCCAAGTCGTAACTCACTTGCATCCGCATCCAATGTTCGGCCTCACTCCATCCAATCCGTTCCAGCGCCAGCGCCATTGCCGGCGAGACAGCGGCATGACCGTTCAGCAGCCGCGACAGCGTATGTCTCGCCACGCCGAGCCGGGCGGCGCATTCCGTCACCGTCCAACCCTCCGCTTCCAGGCTGTCGCGGACCAGTTCTCCGGGGTGTGATGGATTATACATAGGCATGATGCGGTCCTCCTAATGATAGTCAATCAGGTCAATGTCTACCGCCTCGCCACTCTCGAAACGGAAGACGATTCGCCAGTTGCCGGATACGCGTAGACTCCATTGCCCACGACGGTCGCCTTTCAACCGATACAGCCGCCATCCAGGCAAGTCCAGGTTCCGTGGCGAGCGCGCGTCTTGCAGAGCGGTCAGCAGGCGCCGGATGCGCGCCACGTGGTTGGCATCTAACCCTCGGGTATCATCGTGTTCGTAGAATCGGCGCAGCCCTTTGTGGGTGAACCTCATGCCAAACATAGTGCCGTGTACCGTGCCGCGATACAAGTCAGGTACACGAGCTGAGGAGACCATGCACCTCATAAAAACACTAAGCACTCACCTCTTTGAGTGGGTTCCTCTTCGCTCACCCGACCTGCGGGCCTGCGCTCTTGCCTGCATCTTCTTCCTGGGAGTGCGGCCATCTTGGCCGCCTTGCCTTTGCAGGCTGGAAGCCCGCACGCCCAGGAGGGGAAGCCCGCACGCCTATTGACTCATCACGTCCAGCATCTTATTGGCGTAGTCTTTACCACACGTAATGGGGGGCAGCGGCTTACCGTCGTTCTTATACAGAGCAATCGTTTCGTCCACAATTTCGCATAATTCCGCAAAGACTGCTTTTTCGTCCCCTCCGTGACAGCCGCCATAAAACAGTCCCGGACAGCTCCCGACAAAGCACTGATCTTCGTCGGACCATTCAACAATCTTGACGTACCGGGCGCTCTCTTTCATCGCTTTGACTCCTCAATCGCGGCCTTTACAGCTTTCTCCTGGTAGTGCTTTGCATCTGCACCAGGTTTACCGGCGATGGTAACTGACTTAGACACCCTGGGATGCACGAAATTTCTATGACTTCCTTTCCCGCCCCGACTCACAAACCCTGCGGCTTCGAGGTCTCTGATAAGGGCTCTAATTTTTCGAGGCATCCGTATTATAGCGGACACGCAGGGCCGCTCCTACATATTCCTTCTTTTCCACTGGGAGCGCGGCCATCTTGGCCGCCTTGCCTTTGCGGGCTGGAAGCCCGCACTCCCATTGATTCACCACGTCCAGCGATGCGGCAGGCGGCACAGCCCTAGTTCCCGCGACTCGCCCCGCACCGTAAAATTCTTTTCAACCGTATCAAACATGCGGAGCGCCGGGGGATCAAGGACGTGCGCCCGGAGGGTATAGCTGCCCGGCAAGAGGCTCAAGTCGTACAGTTCGTACACGACCCGAAACGTCTGGGCATCAAGGCGCTGCGGTTCGATATTATCCATATCACTGAAGGCGCCATAGATAGAGGTCAGATCGTTCCGTACCAGACCGGCGGCAAAGGCGGGCGGCTGGCCGTCGGGCACCTCGGCGACCATTTCGAGTCGGACGGTATCGCCCATATCAAACACGTTGGTTTCCCGGTTGTCACCGTCCAGCAGGCGGACCTGGCGCAATCGGCTGGGCAGGGCAGTGTCGGCCTCGAGCGGCGCTGCCGGTTGCTGCGCTTGCCGCGCCTCCAGTTCGCGCAGATAGTCCTCAAACGCAAACGTCACCTCAGCCGCCCCCCCCCAGGCTCTGACCCGGCCGTGGTCGAGCCACAACGCATTCCGGCACAACTTCCGCACGTGGTACATGCTGTGGGAGCAGAACAGCAGCGTTTTGCCCTGGCCGAGAAGGGCCTCCATGCGGCGAATGCACTTCTTCTGAAACGCCTCGTCGCCGACCGACAGCACTTCGTCCGTAATCAGGATATCGGGCCGGATGCTGGTGGCCACGGCAAAGCCCAGGCGCATATACATGCCCGAGGAATAGGTTTTGACCGGCTGGTCGATAAAGTCGGCCAGTTCGGTAAAGGCGATAATCTCCGGGACGAGATCATCGGTTTCGGCAGCCTCCAGGCCCAGCATGGCCGCGGAAAAATAGATATTCTCCCGCCCGGTGTATTCCGGATGAAAGCCCGTGCCCAGCTCCAGCAGCGCCCCCACCCGGCCGTCCACCTCGACCGTGCCGGACGAGGGCCGGGTCACGCCGGAGATGAGCTTGAGCAGGGTGGATTTACCCGAACCGTTACGCCCGATAATGCCGCACGACTGGCCGGCTTCCAGGCACAGATCGACCTCCTGCAAGGCCCAGAAGTCCTGGTGATAGCGGCGGGACGAAACAAATACTTCCTTGAGCCGGTCGAGCGGCTTGGCGTACAGCTTATAGCATTTGCCCAGATTCCGCGTGCGGACAACCCAGTCGGACGAAGGGGGATTCTCTGCTCCCTCTCCCCTAGAGGGAGAGGGCTGGGGTGAGGGGGGCTCGGTACAACGAGACACAACCGACATCTACAACAATTTCACGATGGCCGCGACCGCCGTCACGATGCCCAGCGCTACCAGCCAGAGGTGCTTGTATAATGCCTCAAAACGCGCCACTACCCGCGTTTCCAGGGCAGCGATTTCCGTCCTTACCTCGGCGATATCGGCGGCCACGGCTGCCTCCAGGCCGGCGATGTCCGCCTTGGTCGCCACACTCTCGGTAAACGCCTCCCGGATCGTGTCCGTTATTGCCTCGGCCTGTTGCGCCTCAAAGCCCGCCGCCGTCAGCGCCTTGGCTGCGTGGAAGGTATCAAACGTTGCGCTCGCCATGGGAGACCCAACCTACCAACTCACCGGGCAAAACGCAAAGCGCCCGACCTCCCATCCCCTCTCGGGAGGGAAGGAGGAAATCAGCCTTTTAATCGAAGATATCTGGGGGAGGTGGACCGCATGGCGGGTCCAGCTAGGCGGTGACAGGCTCAAACGTTTCTGACCGTGGTTCCGGGAGAGGGATGTTCCCGACCCGCAGATGTGTCAACGACTCCTCCCGATGAGCGAGCTTGCCTTTCAACGCCTCTCGTTTGGCATCCGCATACATCGTGAAGTACTGGGGTTCCGCCGGGATGAAGATATTGTCCAGGGTGTCATGCTGGACCGCGAATGTCACCTGCGTCACAATTGCGTCATACAAGTCTTCCAGGGCTTTCTCGAAGGTCTCTCCATACCCCATAAGACTCATTTCCAGGGCAATCGCGCACCAGGAAGCATCGTCTTCCTGTATGCCAAGCACGTTGAGATTCAGTTCCAATTTCAGGTCCATTACACTCATCTACCAACTCACCGGGCAAAACGCAAAGCGCCCGACCTCCCATCCCCTCCCTGGAGGGAAAGAGGGGATGGTGAGCAAGGAAACAGCCTTTGGGGGCCGGTGGGAGGCTGACTTGGCGCAGCGGGATGACGCCCCCCTCACACGGCGACCGAGATCAGGTCACGGGCGTTAACAGTCGGGTCACGCGCTGGAGATCAGCCAGCCGGAATACCGTGTCCGTCCAATCCGCGCCTTCCGCCCGGCGACAGCGCGCCGACTGTCTGTCTGGATACACCCCCATAATCACCATAACCGGCCCGCCCGCTTTCGTG
>WTHD01000321.1 GCA_011523265.1 Candidatus Binatota bacterium | reverse complement strand
AATCGTGGTGGTCCGGTAGCGTTCATAGGCCGCCACCGCATTCACGATCCGGTCGGCCCCAACCTCTCGGGGGTTATCATACAGGATCGGCATCCCGGTCTTGATGCCTGGGCCGACAATAAGAGGAGTCAGCTGAAAATACGTCTGGGCGAGGTCTTCGAGCGTTTTCACCATTGCCGGCACAACGCTCGACGCAATAATACCGGTCACACAAGAGAGGCTGAGTCCGCGAGCGGTAAACAAGCTTTGCAGCAAGACTCCGTACTCGTCTGCCGTTCGCTCCGCCTCGGTCACAAAGCGCCAGTGGTAGGCGAGGTCTTGCGTGTCGTAGAGACCGGCGACCGTATGCGTATTCCCCACATCAACGGCGAGTATCATGGATGTCCACTTCGATCAGTTCACTGTGTCCGTCTTTCGATAGCCCTCAACCACGGTCACATCTCCGGCCAGAATGCGCTGGACGCGAGGGGACGACCTCTCCTGCCCTTCTGGAGACACGGATTCAACCAAGAGTGCACCGTCCCGATCAATGCCACGCACCGTCCCTGAGATTATCCCTTCAGGCGCTGTCACCGTGATCGATTTTCCCAGCAACTCGGACGCATAGCCTTCCCAGGCTGCACCCACTACCGGGAATCCTTTTTCTAGCCACAGAACGTATAATTTCTCAAGATGGGTCAGCAAACTGACGGCAAACGCCGCCCGGTCAACCGGCTCCCCACGCATCAGGAAGAGCGAAGAGGCCCTACCCTGCAACTCCTCAGGAAATGAAGAGAGCGGGGCATTGATATTGACTCCGATACCGACAACAACGGACCTGAGCTGCGAGCCGTTCGTCTGCATCTCAGTCAGGATGCCGCACACCTTTTTTCCTGAGACTAGGACATCGTTGGGCCATTTAATGGCGGGAGACAACTGCGTCTGTTGGACGATGGTCTCGGCCACTGCTACGGAGGCCAGCAGGCTTAATTGCGGTACGGCTGAGGCAGGTTTCCGGGGGCGGAGAATGACCGACAGATAGAGGTTTAATCCGGGCGGCGAAACCCAGATTCGCCCCAAGCGGCCCTTGCCGCCGGTCTGCGCATCAGCAACCACAACCGTTCCCTCGGCTGCATCCTCACGTGCCAGTCTGGCAGCCGACGTATTGGTGGAATCGATAGTGTCGAAAAAATGTAGTGGACGACCGAGCAGGCGCGCTGCCGGTTGGGACAACTGAGACACCAGGGTCGTCTCAAAGCCGCAATCAGGCAGGTCGTCCATAAGCGCGCTCCAGACCCTACAGCTCCGGCTCACAGGTCACGGACATACTCAGGTCTGCGGCCGGAGTTGAATGGGTCAGGACACCGACCGAGATAAAATCCACCCCCGTTTCCGCCACTTCCCGCACGCGCGCCAGCGATATATTGCCCGAGGCTTCAACCAGGGTCCGTCCGTGTATCAGTTGCACGGCTTCGGTCATCCGGGTGGTGGTCATATTGTCGAGCAGAATGATGTCGGCCTGGGCGTCGAGCGCTTCTTCAACCTCGGCCAGAGTTGTACACTCTACTTCGATGCGCAGCCATGTTGACGCCTGACTCCGCGCCTGGCGGACCGCGGCGCCCACCCCACCACAGACGGCAATGTGATTGTCTTTAATCAATACCCCGTCGTCCAGCCCGAGCCGATGATTTCTTCCTCCACCCTGGACAACCGCATACTTATCCAGCAGGCGCAGGCCGGGCAGGGTTTTTCGGGTATCAATAATGGTGCAGCGGGTTCCGGCCACGGCCTCAACAAATTTTCGAGTCAGGGTCGCCACCCCGGAGAGGTGTTGCAGAAAATTGAGCAAGGTCCGCTCCGCAGTAAGCAGGCCGGCAGCCTGTCCCCACACCTCGGCAACAACCGTTCCGACCGAAACCTGACTCCCCTCTTGGCCGAGCAAACGCACCCTAGCCGTTTTATCCGTCTGTGCCAGAACCATTCCAATTATGGGCAGTCCTGCCAGCACAACGTCGGCCTTGGCCGTAATTTTCCCACGCGCCGCCTGGTTGATGGGAATGGTCGCTCGTGTGGTCGCATCGCCCCGACCAACGTCCTCTTCCAACGCAAGACGAATCAGCCGACCCACAGCCGGATGGTCAAATGGATACATGGCCTAGGAATGTATATAGCCGGAGAGGCTGAAACAAGGTGAGAGCATGTCGAGCCCTCGTGCTGGGTGGACAACAGACGACCAAAGTTCTTTGCGATACTATACGTGTAGTACGCGTGTCAGGAGTAGGTATGCAAAAGAAACTGACAATCACCATAGACGAAGACGTATACGCAGGTCTGTACCAAGTCGTAGGGAGACGGAAGATCAGCCGGTTTATCGAGTCATTGGTCAGACCCTACGTCGTATATGGCGACATTCAGGGAGGCTACCGTCAGATGGCGGCAGATACCGAACGAGAAGCCGAAGCGATGGAGTGGGTGGAGGGGACGGCAGAGGATATCGGGGATGAAACGAGGTGATGTCTGTCGGTATTTTGGGCATTAAGGGACAAAAATTTGTTGAATGCCGACAAACTCGGTATCAAAATGTGGAGCGCCATCCTCAAGAAGCATTACGATCGCCTCTTTCAGGTTCCTGTTCAACTCATCCAAAGTCTCGCCTTGGGAATGGGCACCGACGAAACCGGGGACGTATCCCACATAGAGCCCGGTATCCTTACACCGTTCCACTACAGCCGTACATTTCATTTTTTTCTCACATCTTGCACGTAGTGAAGAGCAATTACAGGCAAACGGTCGCGCGTTTTCCGACCAACGACAGCTATTAAAGATCGCGATAAACGTCTTTCCTATGACTGACAGCAACAATTATCACGTCTTCTCCGATGATCTCGTAGACAATGCGATAATCGCCAACACGGATACGATACAGCCGTTCGTATCCTTTCAACTTTTCAACCCCTTGTGGCGAAGGCGACGTAGACAGTTCGAGTATCGAGAGTGCGGCCCGGCCTCTGACGTCTTTCGGCAACGAACGCAGGTCTTTCAAAACACTGCGTTTAATCGCCAGCTTCAACATCGGCGAGAAGGTCCTCTAGGGAGGAAATGGGAATGGTCGGCTCACCTTTCCGTTCTTCAATGAGCCGGAGGTCTTCCAACTCTTCCAAGCGTTCGACCAGAGACCGGAAGTCCTGAAGCGGCAAAACGACGGCGGTCCTTTGCCCGTTCGCATCAACAAGAAATTGTGGAGTCACTGGAGTTCCCTCACGGTTTTTTCCAATCAATCTGCCGCTAGAACCACTTCACACCCGTAGCCTATAAAGCCCCCAACTGGCCGTCAAGCGCTTACCCCAACGCAGAAAGATTTTCGTTGAGCGTCCCTAACTG